>DAINBL010000001.1:0-24568 GCA_036732945.1 Nitrososphaera sp.
GTTGCGTCAATGAAGGTTACCCCCCAGCTTGCACGATACTATGGACTCCCTGTGAGTGATGGAGCACTCATTGCAAAAGTTGAGCCTTACAGTCCGGCTGATGATGCAGGGCTGAGAAAAGGAGATATTATCGAGGAAATAGATGGCAACGCGATAAAAGACCCTTCAGAGATCGCTTCACACGTGCGCAAAAAGCAAGTAAATGACCAGCTAACGGTAACTATCAATCGCTATGGGCGCCAGTTTCAACTCCCAATTCCGGTCGACGAGCGCCCATAAATTTTTTTATCAAAACACTTTTGAGCGTGAGCGGCAATAATCATTCCAGTGTCTGACTACGATTCAATGGACGAGCTGATCAAGGAGATTGAAAAGGAAGAGGCAGCCATAGTGATTACCAAAGACATCAGAAAATATAGAAAGCCTGTCACCGTGATATCAGGGCTTCAGGACAGAAAAGATTTGAAGGAAATTACAAAACAGCTAAAGACCAAGATTGGCACAGGAGGCACATTCAAGGAGGGCCAGATTATCCTGCAAGGAGATCATCGAGAAACGGCTAAGAGTCTATTGGCTCAGATGGGCTTCAAGGAAGAGGCAATTGAGGTGTATTAGTAGCAATTTACTTACCTGCTCTCCAGATGATTACTTTATACTTTATATCATGAAGGGGCGCTTGTAATATGCAGGTGGAAAGCGACATTCCGACTGAATCAACAAGCCTCAAAGAGGAGAACCCTAGAGAGGACTTTGCAGCGGAAAAGCAGATGATCAACGGCAAGGCAACGGCTGCTGCTCAGATCTTAGTAGAAGAAGACGATAACTCGCAGGATCCGATAAGCGCGACCGATTTTCATAACAACGATAACAAGATTTTAGCATTGCTGAATGAAGCTGGATCAAACTACTCCTTTAAAGGCTTGATGCGTAAGCTGAATCTCCATCAGCAAAGCTTGTCAAGGGCGCTCCATAGGCTAGAAGAAATGGAACTTGTGGAAAAGTCTCCGGTAGGTTACCGGCTCAGCAAGGCCGGTGCATCTGCAATGTCAAGGATCGAGTTGTTGCAGCAACAACACAAACCAAAGGGCAGAGAGTATATGCAGTTATTGCAGACATATATCCCGCTCAATGTTAAGGCCCCAGAAGTTATGCGCCCCTTGATCGGCAGGTGGTTTAAGAACCTTAGGTGGATAGGTATGATAAGAAGCGATACAGGTTATACGCTGCAGTGGACAAGTGACGATGGCTCTTTCCAAATCAATCTTCGATTGATCGCAGACTATATTGTCATAGAGACCAATGCATCCACTGAAAAAGAAAAGGTGCAAGCGATGGTGGGATCGTATACCATCTATGAGCAGATAACAAGGGCGATGCAGAGCAGGCTTGATGCGTACATACTGGATCACCGAGATGCTAGTGCAGTCAATTAACTTTACGGACTGATCCCATTATCAGAGATTTAGTGCCTTTGCAGGATTTGAAAGCACCAGCCGGAAACTATTAGGCCTCTTGTTGAGAGCTCTTGCTATGACTACTGCCGGGGTAGCACCAGCTATAATTGCAACAATGATAGATGCAGTAAGCGTCATGAATTGAATTTGTCTATTGTATTGCCCTTAGCTATAAGATTTTTTTGTTTAACAAGATCTTGTATGATCTTTTAATTAATACTTTGGTAGATCCCGTCTGATTTTATATTCACAGATGCTGGTTCGGCTTTGCCTGAACACCTTTAACCGCCATTCGTCCTAATTGTATAAGCTCTATTGTCCTGCACGATCCACACACAAACCCCAATGGGGGCGAGGGACAAACCGTTTGTCGACATACTGAGCGCTCTGATAACATATGCCCATTTATGAAGAGCTTAACGAGGACAAGAAGAGCTGTGACTTATTTCTAGCAATACGGGTCAATTAATCCCCTATCTTCCTATACTACTATCAGAAATGACTACAATTGTTGGTATCAAGACCAAAGAAGGAGTCGTACTGGGCTCTGACAAGCGGGCAAGCAAGGGCTTTTTCATTGGCTCAAAAATAACGCAAAAGATAGCCAAGGTAGATGACACACTTGCTGTGGCAATAGCGGGACAGTTATCCGATGCAGAGTATTTGATTAAAGTAGCCAAGGCAGAGCGCAAGCTCATGGAGCTGCGCAGAGGCTTTCCACTTACGACCAAAGAATCAGCAAGATTGATCGCAAACCTTGCGTACTCAGGCCTAAAGAACTATCAGCCCTATTTTGTCGAACTATTAGTCGCCGGTGTTGACCAAGAAGGCGGGCATGTTTATGCAGCAGATATGAGTGGGGCAATAACAAACGAAGATTTTGCCTCATCAGGCTCAGGCTCGCCCATTGCCTATGGAGTGCTTGAGAGTATGTATCACAAAGAAATCACAAATGAACAGGCTGAGGCTGTGGCTACAAAAGCAGTGGCTGCAGCGATGGAGCGGGATCCGGGCTCCGGCAACGGCATTGAAGTGCTTACGATCCCAAACCTGTTGGCAACAGTGGAGGTGAAAAAGTAGGGGATGGCTGAAACAGCAGCTGGAGGAGGAAGCATTGCTGCTGGAGGAAGGTACCCGTACTATTATGGGCCTGAAGGCCGGTTGGTGTTAGTTGATAGCGCCCTTGAAGCAGTAAATAGGGGATCAACCACAATAGGAATCAAGACACCAGCATTTGCTCTCCTAGCAAGCCACATTAAGCCTGTCAGGCCGCTGATAGACCCGGCAGAAAAGATATTTGTAGTCGACGGCCATGTAGGTGCAACAGGCTCAGGATATATTGGAGACATACTTCAGCTGATAGATGAACTGAGACTTGAGGCGCAAAAGCATCGGCTAAACTTTGAAAGCCCAATAGATGTCGGCTCACTTGCAAAGCATCTTGGATCATTCCTGCATAATTACACTGTGTATGCAGTTAGGCCACAGGCTGCATCTGTGATAATAGCTGGGATTGACCAGACTGGTGTACAGCTTTATCAGGTTGACCCAAGCGGGACATTCTTCCGCGGCTCTGGTTTTGCAATAGGCAGGTCAGCTGATGCAGCAATAGACGTGGTACAGAGCGAGTATAGTGCTGACATGAGCGTTGAGCAGGCTGTAGCACTGAGCAACAAAGCGATAGAAAGGGCACTTGGTGAGCAGCCTATTGTGGAAATAGGGGTGGTCAGCGCGAAGGACGGCAGGAGGTTCCAAAAGCTGAGCTAACTTTTCTTTTGCGCAGCTAGCGGCTTTATTTCTGGGCGCTTCCACCTGTTTGCCCAACGCGCCAGATCTTTTATTATCACTCCGAGCTCTCTTGCCTGAGGCGTGATACTATATTCTACCCTTGGTGGCACCTCAGGGTAGATCTTTTTTGTCACAAGCCCTTCACGCTCTAGTTCCAGCAGCCGCTCTGACAGCACTGTGCTGCTGATGCCTGGCAGCGATCTTTTGAGTTCGTTAAACCTAATGACCTCTTTAGTTTTTAGATTTTTCAAAATGTGGAGCGACCACCTTCTGCCCAGCAACTCCCATACATCCACTACCGTGCAAGTGGCGCCGGTCCTGAGTTCTTCTTCTGGTTCTTCTGTCATACCTAGTAGCAATTACTTACTTGCTTGCTAATAAGATTATTGTAGTTCATATATTTAGTGGGTTTAGAGTGTATTATACTAAGAGATAAGATAATGGATCCCATGGTTACAGGAACATATGCTCTGCTGCCATAGTATTCTTGTCAGTCATCAGCCGCAGGTATTATCAAAGCAGTAAGTAACTCAATCATTTTTTACTTGCACTTTTTGAAACCATGTTTCTGTTGATCGAAGCAATACAACGCGAAATCATGACAATTATCAACACACATCTATTGTGGTGTCGTCGTAATGACCAAGGCTAGTGGAGGCAGTTATACACTGGTGTAGAGAGCTTAACGACCAAAGCACGTTAATTAGTTTGTACATAATAAAATCTGTTCTTGTTTTACCGCTACTACTACCAGTATTGAGAATTGAGTTTTGGGGGTAAGACTTTTAATGCTTTTTTGACAAAATTACTAGTGCTCAAAGTTACGTTAACCTATGACAAGGGTACCATAGTCATCAGGGGTCTTGCACATATTCCATTTGCCATATTAGACCCGAGGACGAACGTGCTAAGAGCACTTGCTCTACACTACTCCAATATTATAGAATATCTCAAGCAGAGTGGAATAGAATATTCAGATTATGTTTTATCAGAGGAAACAACGATGATGTTGTCATCTTCGCTTTCATCGTCCTCACAGATGTCATTGAGGGATTATCAGCACAGGGCTCTTGAAAACTGGCTCCGTGCAGGTTTGAGAGGATGTGTCGTTTTACCTACTGGTTCTGGCAAAACCATTATTGGCATAAGTGCCATAGAGAAAGCAAATGCCGCTTCGCTGGTTGTCGTTCCGACACTTGACTTGATGGATCAGTGGACGACGACTCTCTCAAAATATTTCCCAAACCTCAGAATAGGAAACCTAGGTGGAGGTAATGATGACTTACAACCAATTACAGTATCGACATATGACTCGGCCTACATACGGGCACCTTTTCTTGGCAATAAATTTTCGCTTGTAATATTTGACGAGGTGCATCATCTGGCAGCTCTAGGTTACCGAACCATAGCGGAGCAAATGGCAGCACCATTTCGTTTGGGCCTTACCGCTACGATTGAAAGAGAAGATGATCTTCACAAAGACTTACCGAGACTTGTGGGTGAAGTTGTGTTTCAAGTCAGCCCTGATGAGCTTGCTAGAGACAAACATCTTGCCTCCTATGAAATTGAAAGGAGGACGGTGGAAATGCTGCCAGATGAGCTAGAAGAGTACAGAAGAAATATGAGCATCTATCAGCAATGCATAAAAAAACTCAGTTTTCAAAGATATGCGATTTCCCTTGAAAAGTTGATAATAATGTCTGGGAGAAACAGGACGGCAAGGGAAGCCTTGTTGGCAAGAAACAAGGCAATGAATGTCGCGCTGAACAGCAGGGCCAAAATAGAAGAGCTAAGAGAAATCCTTGCAGAGAACAAAGGTGCCAAGACGATAATATTTACTCAGCATAACAGTCTTGTCCACGAAATATCTGATAGGTTCCTAATTCCATTTATTACTCACAAAACAATCAAAGAGGAAAGACAGGATGTTCTGAAGGGATTCAAGGAAGGTCGATACATGGCCGTAGTTACATCCAAGGTTCTAGACGAAGGTGTTGATATCCCAGATGCAGAGTTGGGTGTAATACTAAGTGGTACTGGGAGTGCAAGAGAATTCATACAAAGACTTGGAAGATTGTTGAGGCCCAAACCAGACAATAATAATAGCCCTGGCAGCAGGACTACTAGTGGTTATAGAAACTACAAGAAAGCCATGCTGATCGAGATAATATCTTCAGAAACAAAAGAAACAATTACAAGCGCAAGAAGAAAGAGAGCTTTGAAGGTAATGCGCGATAGTAATTATGACCATGCAACAGAGGAAGTTCACAGGAGGAGTATATAGAATAGGCTATGCTAACTCTACAATTACTTAGAGTCAGGACTAGAAATGGGGCGATATTTCCCCTATTCTGTACCAAAAATGAAGAGATAGAGCTAGCAAAGAAGATAATCCAGGAATTTGAGCACACATGGAAGGATAAGGAAAGGAAAGCTGTGCTTGAAGACAGAATTGCAGCAATAGAAGAATCAGACGGAGGTGGGGGGGATTACAAACTTGTAAGGGGATTTTATGCTCTCCTAGAAAGGAGATGCACATTCAAAAGTAGGGATAGCAGTAGCGACAATGATGGTGTAACCACCACCACCAGCAGCACCAGCACCAATCCTATTATTGACCCACCTCGCATAAGAAAAGCAGTATTTGAAGAATCATCAAAAAGGGGCTTTGCACTAACTGAGCTTGAAAGAAGGGAAATTGCGGATTCTGTAGCCTCTAAATTGAGTTTGTCTTCTCATGATGCTGTCTTGAAAGCGATGTGGAGCGATTTGGATGATAATCTAATACTCGATCACTTTGATTCAATAGACCCTGCAGCTTTGGTTGGATGGTACAATTTGTCGCTCATGCAAACTTTGCTCTTTAATTGCACAAAACTTGATTTTTACATTTCAGGTGGCTTGAATTGGAAACGTGTGTTAAGAAGCGTAAAGAGGCTTGGGTTGATGTACCATTTACAGCAGCCGCAACAACAACAAGAAAATCGAATAATCTGTTCCCTTGAAGGACCATTGAGCCTCTTTAAATTGACCGATAGGTACGGGACATTGCTTGCAAAGTTGCTTCCATCAATAATTTTCTCTTCGGATAACAGAAGAGAGAATAGTAAAGGTGGTGGTGGTAGTAGTGGTGGTGAATGGCACCTAGATGCTTGGATAGTAAGGAAGACAATGGATGGCAGGAAAATATATGAGTTTAAGATTTCAAAAGATGAAATTCCTGAACTGCTGACAGATCCATATCTTTTCTTTTCTTCTGTTTCCACTGCTGAAAAAGAAGTTGTAGGATCATTTCCCTATAATGATTCTAATTTTGATAGTGCTGTGGAAGAAAAATTCGCCAAGAGATTTGAGCAGGCTGAAACTGGTTGGAGGTTGACTAGAGAACCGGATCCTCTAGTACTATCAAATGGCGGCGCTTTCATTCCAGATTTCGTATTTGAAAAATACGATAAAAAGATCTATCTTGAAATTGTTGGATTCTGGACAAAAGAGTATCTCGAGAGGAAACTGCAAAAGCTAGCTGATATCTTTATTTCCGCGGATAGCAAGAAGAAGAAGAAGAATAATAATAACAATAATGCAGATCTTCTATTTATTGCAGTAAATGAAGACTTTGCTTGCTCAAAATCCTCTTTCTCTTCGATAATACCAAAAGAGCAGCTGATATTCTACAAAAATGATACGGTTCCTGTGAAACCCATTCTTGACTATTTGAAGTCGATAGATAGAGAAATGATCGAGAGAAAAGTCAATGATCCTAATCTGAAAATTGAATTGGACAAGGACAATAATGATTCCATTATTTCCATTAACGAAGTTGCACAAAAGTACTGCATTCCGGCGGAAGTAGCGCGGCGAATCTCTCTAAGAGATAATAACGAAAAGTACATGGAAGCAGGAATGTATCTGATACCTAAGTCCAAAGCACACAAGTTGGAATCTTTGCTGGCTGGAACAAACAGGTTTATTGATGCTTGCTCAATTCTATTAAAGGAGGGCGTACCAGAATCCTGCCATGCAGATCTTATCGTCAAGTTGGGCTATGACGTGAGCTGGCAAAGCATCGATGCCAGTACGGCTGTTATCGTAAAAAGAAGAGAATGATATAACACACTTCTGTCCAGTTAGTAATGTATGTAGAGTAAGCAGAATGATAGAAAAACCAAAACGTTTTAATTGGTTCTACAAAAAGTTGGGGTTACGTGCGCCCGGGTAGTATAGAGATGCCTGGTTGCTTCTGAGTGAACAACCAGAATCGTACAATCCGGTCTAGTATGGGGGACTGTCACTCCCTTGACCCGGGTTCGAAATTCGGTTTGGAGAAAGAACCGAACGAACGTCCCGGCCCGGGCGCTTGTACTTTTTTCACTTTTTCAAATTCAAACCCTAAGAATTTAGAGCAAAACCAGACAAACCCTGACAGTCCCCCATACTAGACCGGATTGTACAACACCCAACAGTCCCAGATAAATTCTTCACCTCTAGATGAAAGGAATGGCAATATTACGTCTCCATTAGTAGAGAATAGTGGTGTGAACGGTAATAATAATGACAAGAATTTGTTACTACTAGCTGCTACAGCAAAAGGCAGCGAAATAGATGATGTGGGCTTTACCAATATTTGCTAGCTAGCTCAGCGAAAAGGAATTTGAAGCAAATACTTCTAAAGGCCGCAAAACACGGTCATATTCTACAACAGGGGACGCAAGCGAAATTTTGACTTTTTTCAAATACCAATAACTCTTTTCCTAATACTCTCATTATAGTTACAGTCATCCTCTTCCAAGAGCTTTTCTATATTCGGTCTTGGACTTATTCCTACCTTTTTTTACCCCAAAGGCACCACGCCAACAACAACCACAATAACCACATGAAAGAAGGTTAGAAATCTAATCTTTTAAGAGCTTCTTCTCATTCTTCTTCATCATTTTCTTCCTGTCGTCTTCTGTTGTTCTTCTTCTGGTGTTCTTGTTGGCTGTTTGCGTTGTATACATGATTTCATTCTCGTAAATGTAATTAGAAAATATGATATTATGAATAAAGTGCCGTTCTGTTCCGCTTGGGAAGAATCTGATACCGCTTCCATCTTCATAGTATACTTCGGTTGAATTGACAAAATCATAGTCCCACAGCAATTGAATTTATCAGAATTCTAAAGTTTCACGGTTCAAACAAAAAAAGGAAGATAGAAAGAAAATTAGTGGAACTTGAATTACCCTCTTTCTGTGCACCTAGACAGATTATTTCTTAGTTAGCTGGTCTAGCTGACCGTAGGCTTTAAGAAACATAAGACCTTTTTCAGTAGTCTTAAATGTACGAGTATCTAAATCATAACTAAGCAAGTCCTTATGACTTAGAGTCATCAGATAGTCTTTCAATTGTGCATAGCTAAGATTTGCCTTGGACATTATCTTTATCTTACTAGTTACGCCACCGTTTGCAGTCTCTAGAATCTGGCTGATTATTTCGATTCTGGTTCTAATTGTCATGTCTTTTGCGCTGCTGAAATGGATTATCATGTTAAATAGCATTATGAGGTGCATCCACCTAGTGCCAACTATTGCCTATTTGATTAGTTTAGTGGTTCTTGTCTCCTTCAATCATCCTACATATTCGCAATCGCCATCAGGACTTCTATGATAACCATTAGGACAGCGAGGCATGCCTCTTACATCAGTTACTCTTTCACAGTCACCACTTGGACTTCTATGGCATCCATCAGGATATTCTCATACTTCCATAGGTAATATACCGCTTTTGGTGGAATTGCATAACAGTAAGTCAAAGCACAAAGATGTGAGTCGTCAGAGCCGTTATTACTTGAGTTTTTTACAGGATAATCACTCTATACCTTATCTTGTTGTGGAACCTGTCTCTTATTCTGGGCATTATGAAAATGTCATCATCATTAGCGGTCTCATCAGTGTCTGCGATAGGAGTGACATTAGCCATCGCTTTCATTCTTTTGGTTTCCAATTTTACAATAATTAACGTACAACAACAATTGACCACTCACCCTGGACAGCTATTTATCATCCCACAAACCGATGAATCGACTCCGCTTTCTGAATCTGAAGAAAAAGTACGGTATTGAGTCTATGATTTCTTCTTCTTTAATGAGGATCTTACCAGTCTCAGCACATCATCTATTGAGTTCTCCTGAGGCTTTGAAATTATGGCACCATGAAAATTATTATCTCTTCTGAAAGATAGTGCCAATCCTCCTACCAAGATGGGAGTCAAAAACTCTGATCTTATCCTTTTTACCAGACGTTCTCCTGCCTTGATATTGTCTGGAATCGTGATTGAAATCATTATGAGATCCGGCTCAGCATTCTTTATGAAACTAATAATTGAATCAGTAGGAATGGAAGGAGTGGCATTAAAAACTTTGTAGCCTCTGCTCTTCAAGACAGATTCAATTACAGATGCAGACAAAGCATGTAATTCGCCCTCTGGACAGCATAACAGGATCCTCTCACGGTTGTCTGATTTTAAAATTCTCTCGTTTATTGCTGCAAGCAGACCATAGGCAGTATTGGTACAAACGTGTTCCGTTGTGATATCGATTTCACCTCTTTCCCATTTCATTCCTATCTCATGCATAACGAGTTTGAGAACTTTATCATAAAATTCTTCCAAGGAAAGAACATCCCTAGATTCTTCATATATTTTTGCAGAACCATCTACATCTCCTGAAGCTAGTTTTAAATAGAGTTTTTTGCAAGAAATCTCAATCAACATTTTCTTTTTACTTAGATCTTGAGGACTATGTTCAGAAAGAAATGATAATATTTTTGGATCTTGTTGGTATTGCACGGGTATATCTTCAAACTCAACATGGGAGGATCTGCCCAGGTACTTGATAGTTTGTTGCTTTGATGTCTTTGCATCAGCATCCCACTCGCTTTTTACCAGGTATGCGTACTCTATCCCCTTTACTCGTTTGCTCCGGATATACACCATATTGCTAGAGGATAACTATAATGCGCACATATATAACTGGTGCTAACTATTGCTAATAATGACTAACTATAATAATGCTTATTGATGAAATCTGAATTGGTAATGGAAGTGTTTTTGGTAAGCTTGTTTGCAGGTCTTGTTGCTACCGCCGCAATGACGTTAGCAGAATTACCATATTGGAGGCTATGGAAGTTAACTGGAGTTTTTGAGTGGCATGAAAACCAAGTATTAATTAGCAAATTCTTTAGACTTGATGTAAAAAGACTCAACTTTCCTGGCATCTTTTTGTTGCATTTCATAAATGGCGGATTGGGAGGAGTAGGACTATTGCTAGCTATAAAGTTCATACCTCAATTAAGCACAGTTCCCATACTTCTTTTAGGAGTATTTTATGGCTTCCTTCTATGGATTCTTACGCTGGCCCCAATACACAAACCCATTACTGGACTTCATCCATGGAATCACCCATTAGGCAAAGGACCTGCATTGGCCAGTCTTGGTGGTCATGCATTATATGGTTTGGTGCTAGGGAGTATTTTTCTAATTACACATATTGCGATCTAAGCTTGGAGAATGCTATAAAAGATGGAAAAAGGTATTTAGCAGACTCTTCTGTATCGTCATAAGAGAGCTCGTACTACAAGATAATACTCGTCTATTTCGAGCTGGAATTATCAGATACAGTATTGTCCTGCTTTATAGTTGATCCTCAATTAATGAGGCAGCAATAATAGAATCACAATGCTACTCAGTTTATGGTGAATCCATCGTTGACCTATTGTATCATTTTGAACCTAGAGATGATGCCTTTACTTGTTCTTTGGAACAGCTAAGGAATTGTTGAGAGCCATAGAGGAGATCCACATTCAGACTGTTTGTATATCAAAAAATGAATAGAGGAACTGACGAATTTGGGCGCTAATAAATGCATGATATAGATAAGTCTTAACCATTACCTTCTTAAATTAACTACGATTCTAGTAGAACATTACTGAGGTTTAATTATAAAGGATGTGCAAAAACCAATAAAGTAATAATTGTTAGCACTATGATGAGACGATTGGCACTTTATATCTAACTTCTTTGATGATACATATTGCAGTATGAAAAGGGAAATGATGTTTGAAGTTAATGTTGATCTTGCAGAAAGTTATCTCCATGGTGTAGCTAAAGGGATCAATGGTAATTATGCGATTAATATTCAAGGGGGCAGGACTGGCATAGTGTTGCCAAAGGAATTGTTAAGCCCTGATCCAGATAGGTATGCAGAAGCGCTATTGAATGTCAGAACCAACTCTGGGATTGTATCATTGCGGTCAAAGATTGAAGTCGGAGAGGATATGATAGAGATTTTTGATGATAGGCTCCTTGAAAAGCTAGCTCTCGAAGAACCCCAAGCAATAGAGATCTTGCTCTTAGAAGATAGTGAGGTACCATGATAACTCAAGAAATCGTGGAATATTTGAAAGATCAAATTAATCTAAAGACATATTTCAGTTGTGGAGTCTCACCAACCGTCAAGTAGCCAATTTTTAAGTCTGCTGTAAATATAGGGCAAGATGAAACTCATCTCAGCTAATTCAATGTATAGTTCAGAGACACTAATCATGCGGTCCTTGCCTTGCTTACGATTACATTTTGTGTTATATGATCAACACGCCCAGTCTTTTGCTGATTTAAGGCTGAGCAAGAGAATAGATCCTGTAAGTCATATTTCCTGGTATGTTTCCATCTCCATTCCACTTTAGCACATGATAGTCTGAAGGATGGAGTTCTTTCGTGATTCCTTGTGTACGACTTATTTGTTCGAAAAGACATTGACCTATCAACACTGTATTTGCCGATGCCAGTGCAGTAATCTTTGATACGATACTCAAACTAAATCCTATCAAGTCGACATTGTTTCCAAAAGAAACCACCAAAGCATCGCCGTAATCGATTCCAAGCTTGATCGATATCCTTGGAATTCCTTTCTTAATAAGCTCTGTGTTGATAGGACTTTTCAAGGTCTTAATCAGATCCTTACCGCATTCAATGGCATGTTTGCATGCCACATCATTGTCGCTGACAAATATGGCTATTATTGCATCGCCTACATACTTGAAGACCAATCCTTCATGTTTCTCAATTGTAAAGCTCATTTGTTCCCAGAACGATTTGATAACAAATTCTAATTCTTGGGTTGAAAGATAAACAGTCATCTTTGTCGACCCTACAATATCCACATAGAGAACAGCAATTCGTATTGTACTACCTGACAAGGGTTTCAAGAACGATTCACACCTATCAGTAAACTGCCCAACCTTGTTTACCTCTGTAATCTTGTCCAATTCATTCTCTACAAATTCTGAACTATACACATGTTAGTGGTTCACGACATGCTTTTTAAGCAGGTGCTAATAAACCAAGCTAGTGCTAACATCAGCTGAACTTACAAGAGTAGGATTACAGGTGCCACGAGGATATAACTGGAGTTTAGGCAGTGTATGAATAAGTTGAAGGTAACTACTAAAGCAAGCTAGGAATCGCTAATCTCCTGCAAAGATAACTGATGAAGTTAATTGATGTAACTATTTCAGTCCCAATTGAATTTCCATCATAAACCATGCCCTCTAAACCTTCCCCTCTGTTTAATAGTGCTTTGATGTAGTTATCTATTACGAAGTCTTCTGTATTTTCACATAACCAGCCCGAAATTGGAAAACCATTCAGTGTTCCCATGCAATGTATTCCTAGCGATATTATTTGTCCCTTCTGGAGGTATTCTAATTCTATCATTTCCTCTCCAGATTCTTTTCTAAGTATGTTTTTGGCAACATTTCTTGCCTGTCTTACTGCAAATTGTGCTAATTGGGGAGACAACTTGCCATCATTATCTAGCTGAAAGGCAGAGATATCTCCAATAGCAAATACATTATCGAATATTCCGCCATCTGATCGTAGTACCTGGGAGTACTTGTTGACTATGATCCTGCCTGAGCCAATTCTTTTGGCTTCGGGAATTATGGTTATATTCTGTCCGCCAATTCCTGCAGTCCAAACTGTCATGTTTGTTTGTAAGGTTTCCCCAGAGGACAAAACGATGCTGTGGGGACCTATTTCTGTTATAGGTTTCCCTCTTAATATTTCCAAATTCTTATTTTTTTCCAGCTTTCCTTTCACCATCTCTATAATTATTGGATCCCAGCCTGGAAGTACTTCTTTCTGAGCTTCGATAACTCTAATTCTGATCTTCTTACCATACTTTTCGGACAATGCCCCTGCTAGACTGAGCCCCGTGGCACCCCCGCCTGCAATTGTCAGTATAGAACCTTGCGGCAGACTCTTGATTATTCTATGTAACTTAATGCTATCATCTACGGATCTAAGAGATAGTGTATTTTCTCTTGCTCCTTTTATTCCAAAGTATTCATTTTTTGCACCGATAGCAATTATCAAGTAATCATATTGTATGGTCTGTACCATTCCACACTCTGTCAAGACAATTTCAGCTTGTTTAGCAACCAGATCCACTTTTTCAGATTTGCCTTTAACAAAAATGACGTCTTTTCCAAGAATACCTTGTATATCCAACGTTATGTCTCTGGGTTGTAGTTCGCCTGAAGCTACCCGGTGGATGTTTTGCAATAATTGAAGTTGTGGCCCGTCGCTTACCAATGTAACTTGAACATTTTTATTCTTACACAAATTAGACGCAGCAAATATTCCTGCGTACCCTCCACCCAAAATCAAAACTCTCATGAACTATGACAACAGGATAGAGTATAAAAGTGTCGTGCCAAATTAACATAATAGTGCCTAACATACTGATAATTGAAGATTATCAATCATTTAATGGCGTACTTCACATGTAATTGAGATATGTTTCATTATAGATTGCCCTGTTAATATCCAAAAAGTCTAGCCTAGAAGTGACTGGCATTGATACATAATAGTAAAGGATGATTTAGCTTCTAACTAGTCAGAAGGCAGTAGAAAATTATTCATTATCAAATCGATGCTTAAACCTTTTCTCGTACGATACGCGTTGCCTAGTAAATTCTTTCTTGTTCTGTCTAAGTACGTAAAGCCTGCTTGCAATCAAACCCATGATTGATCCGTATACCATATGGAATGCAAAAGCAGACCCTAATATCACATAATATAATCCATTAAAATGTGAAGCGATTAGGAGTATTTCGTAGTTGGGAGCAGAGAGGATATATGCATCCAATTGAGCCTGAATGCCAAAAGTTGCCAATGGGAAGAATAACACTGCCCATAACGCTATTCCTACAATCATTCCCATAAATAGTCCGTTGTACACATTATATGGAGAGAGTTTTGGCCAAAACATTGCGAATTGCCCGTAAATGTTTCCTGCAGTTAGTCCAGTAAGCAAGTGTAGGCCAAAACCAATGAATTGCGCACTTGTAACATCCTCAAAACCAAGGGAAATTCCTATCACTGCAAAGAATGTACCAACAGGAGTTTGAGAAACAATATCTATAATAGCCAACATTCCTGATATTGCCCATGCTGCAATAAATCCAGCAAAAGAACAATAAAGCAAGAAAGATTTGGACTCCTTTAGTCTTCTTTCATAATACATAAGATGAAGCTATTGATGGTAGTATTTAAACTAGGGGTAATCCAGTTTTCTAGTGCTAATTTTTTGATATAACGCAATTTAGTGAAGACATTGTCAATTTCAGAGTTATTTAATAAAAGTAAGAGAGAGCAAACAACTCAGCACGATACAAATATCGGTTTACAAAACGAGGTTTAAAGAGGAGTGCGGGCCAAAAGAAGTGACATGCAGAAGCATATATGCATCATATCAAAGCTAAAACCATGTAAGTGGATATAGATATTTAACTGAAACAAGAAATGTGTTATTTAAGAAAGAATTCAGGAATCTGAGTGGTCTTAATGTCGTTATTGTGGATTTAGATTGCACCAAGCCTAAAATACATAGAGGAAAAGTCAAGTGCAGAGAAGGACAAGATGAAGTATCGATATGAAATAGTGTAGGTTTATTATTTATTGGCAGTATCATGATGATGATGAATCTACCTTAATACTGCTCATTGATAAACTAAGACATCTTTAATTATCAGCCTAAAGCAATCCGTACAATTAACCAGGCAATGCTTTTTTCTACACAGTGTTAGGTGCGAAAAATTTTCTTCGATCCGAATATCACTTCCTATGAATATAACTGCATCACTTATCGGTATTGACCTTGATACCGTTCATCCTATTAGAATAGTCGTAATGAAAGACAGATAATGGTTTAATTTCTATTGCTATTTCATTCTCTGCTCTCCTTAATAGGAAGTCAACAAATTGAGATTTCTCGTCTTTAAGGTATTTCTTGATAAGTATATGAAGGATTTCAGAACCTCTTGTTTCATTCAATTTTGCATACCCCCATCCCCTAACGCCTCGATATGGCGGTAAATCGCCAGCTACTTCAAATCCACACTTGGAATTGTTAGATAAATATTTCAAAATCGCGGCGTTTTTCTGGGTAGCACAAAAGAATTTTTCTTCCATATATGCATACCAGAGTGATATGGTTATTGGCCAGTCACCTATCGTTACGCATGCAAGTCTAATTGGAACGCATGCTCTGGTTAGAAAATCATTTACATTCATTTACGTAGCAGGTGAATAATCAATACGTTATAAAAATATCGTGACGACTATGGTTAGCACTATATACATTGGTTACCCCTAGTTTATATATCAAGACGTTTTAGTAACTGCATGAAAACACAACCACTTGCGTGGGCGTTAATAACTGGCACAGCAGCAGTAACTGCTGTAGGGGCTTTCGTACCAGAACCTGCACTGGCAGTAGGAAGTGTGGTATTAGGAGGAGCAGCACTCGTCTCAACCTTGCATGCGCGGGTCCAACTATCCAGACAAAGAATTAGCGAGAAGATGCTTGAACAGATGAGATGATGAGTTTCTTCTCCAGCCTCTTTCTTTATATTTCATTTTTAGCAGGTTACCACCCTCTATTTGGATTAGCTATAATAGTTATCAATATTTTACAGCAGGAAAAACCATCAATTCTAACTAATTCGTACATTGTGAGACTTAGAAGCGTCAAAAAGCATTTGTAGTATCAGTCATTGACAAGTCCCATACTATCAATGCTATCTATATTCCTAAACATGTTTTTTGCATATTATATTGACAAAGAATCAATTATTGACCTAGCTAGTAGAGCCCTTTTCTCTTGTCCTTTATCTGCCAGCATAATGCCAAAGTCAAATTTCCTTGTCTACCACAAATAGGTCCCAAACAATACATGACAAATGGTGTAAGCGTGTGTTTCATAACTAAACATTATTTGCGAGATGACAATTATTGCAAATACATACTGATAACGCTCACCGTAACTAACAGCATCGAGATTTAAAAGTACTAGTGCTAACTGATAATCATAGAGACAAGATTAAATTAATTGGATCATGCTATCTCATATGACAATGCAGGCATCATCCATTTTAGAGCCAAAGACAAGGAATGTTTTCATTAAAAGTACTAAAATTCCAGCAACTAACAAAGATGCTTTTGACTACCATGCGAGGGAAGGCGCGCTGGAACGACTGGTACCTCCCTGGAGTATTTTAAGAGTTACAAGTCATGAAGGGAATATCAGAGATGGGGCCATATCCACCTTGAAGGTCAGCTTGTGGCCTATTAGCTTCAAATGGACGGCTGCACATTTTGGCTATTTACAAGACCGGCAGTTTCAAGACAAGATGGTAAAAGGTCCGTTTCAAAGCTGGATCCATACCCATTCATTCATACCCGACGAAATAGGCAATTGCATAATAGAAGACAAGATAGCATACTCGCCACCATTTGGAAAATTGGGCCCTGTACTGTTGAATAACAATATCCAAAACAACCTAAATCAATTGTTCCATTATCGGCATCGCATACTAAGTAACGACATTAATCTCTGGAAAATAGCTCGAAGGAGCAAGGGTCAAAAGATTCTGATAACAGGCTCACATGGTTTGATAGGATCTTCTCTAATTCCACTTCTTACCGCAGCTGGAGAACACACGATAACTCGATTGGCAAGACCTTCGTCTAATCGTAACAATACAAATTCGCATTCAATAGTATGGGACCCTAGTGATGACAAAGTAAATGTTAAGGAGCTTGAGGGATTCGATGTAGTCATTCATCTAGCTGGCGAGAATATTTTTGGCAGATGGACAGATTCAAAAAAACGGAGGATACTGAAGAGTCGTATAAACAGCACAAGATTACTATGTGATTCCTTAATCAAACTTGCGAATCCACCATCGACCCTCATTTGTGCCTCTGCAACTGGATTTTACGGAAACCAAGGAAATGAAGTTCTTACTGAAGAGAGTAAACCGGGTTTCGGATTTCTTTCAGACGTATGCCGAAAATGGGAAGAGTCAACTGAAACTACAAGGGATGCTGGTATAAGAGTCGTAAACACGAGGTTTGGAGTAGTTTTGACTCCAAAAGGGGGCATGTTACAGAAACTGCTCGCGCTATCAAGATTTGGCATAGGTCTGAAGCTTGGAGATGAGAATCAGTATATCAGCTGGGTATCAATAGAGGATGTGATAGGCAGCATATTTTATTCGATTATCAACTCTTCAATCAGAGGTCCTGTCAACGTAGTATCTCCAAACCCTGTCACAAACCTAGAATTTTCAAAAACTCTTGCGAGAATTGTACAGAGCAAGATTATGCTTCCGATAAGCCAGAAACTTGCCAGGATGATGCTTGGAGAGCTTGCAGATGCCATGATAACATCAAGTGCCTTGGTCGTACCTAACAAATTGTCTTCGGCGGGTTACAGATTCGTAAATCCAGACCTAGAAGACGCATTTCGACTATTGCTGGGACGGCAGCAAATTATTTCATAGGAATGAATTGCGGTGCCGCATATAGTTCTGTCTGGCAGTATCTCTCTAAGCAATGTATTTGAGCATATGTATAAGATACTGTTCAAGGATCAGAAAAAATCTAACATAATAGTGCGTATAGAAAAATACTTTATCAACCAACCTGGCGACATTATCCTAGCTAAGGCCGTTGCAGTTGATGACCAAAAACCGCAATCATTCTATATCATGGTGATGTATAGGGAAGACAAGACTACCATCAGACTGGATCCTATAACGGATCCTGAAAAGACAGACGGGGTAAAGATTGCCCTAGCATTAATGGCAAAAAGGATCCAGGAGATAGAAAAAGCACACAACCTGTATGTTTCAAAGACAAACATCCAAGAATTCATTGACAAGCTGCAATAGATGACAATAATGCAAGGAAATCCAATTGAAGAAAAGGTTATTGTAGTGCGACTGGAAAAAGCAGCGCCACTCTCAGTTGCTGTTCTAATAGTTAGCAAAGTGTGAGCGTTAATGTCATAGAAAACTTCCGTTTATAGGCTGAAGAACTCATTGTATAGTATATGAGAATCATATAATAGATAGCGATTTCAGGTTTGATTTGTTAATGATGGCGAACGATAAGGACTGTCACTTCTTCGACCCGGGTTCGAATTCCGGCCCGGGGCTTTCTTATCTTCTTTTTCCAATAAGGAAGCGTAAATGTTTACACCATTTCGTTTACAACTTTCGAACACAAGATTTGATATCCGTACAGGCGCTTCTCTGAAAAAGAGCAAGACGCATTTAGCTAACAAGAAACCCTGGCTGTACATCTCCAAAAAAATTTAGTAGAATAATAATAGAATCGGCGTTCTGACGAAGAGCTTAAGTAAGAGGGTAAATGAATATTCTGCTAATATGACAGCAACACCAACTGCATTCTTGGTATTTTACAGATTTAAGGCAATGAGCGATCAAGAAGCACAAAAATCTAGTGCTGAATGGAATGATCTAAAAAAGAGCCTACCATCTGATGTACGGCTGACAGGCGAATACATCCATGCATGGGGTACAGAATACAATGGATTCTTACTATTTGAAGCGGACAACAGCGATTCCTTTCTGAGCTGGTGGTCAAGCTTTAAAGACAAGATCAGGTGGTATGTAGACCAAACTCATACAATAGTTGCAAGAAAACGAACGTAAACATTTTCAACAAAGTTTTTTCATAATTTCTTCTCTTTTTACGTCATTATTTTTCTTGCTAGAGAATAATAAACTAGAGAGTGATTCACTTATCTATCTGAGACATTGTTTTGCTAGTGTAGTATAGAGTAGTAACAAAAATGTCCATAGCGTGAGAAGAATCTTCTTCTTCTTCAGCAGTAAAAAGAAAAAGAACTAGAGGTAAAAAAGAAGAGGAGCGTATTATTGAAGAGAATAAATAGAGAGAAACATGGTAGCTAGAAGAGAATCAGCATATGCATCTCTTAAATCTGCAGAATGTCGTCCACAGAAGAGATAACTATTATTCCAGCACTTGATGAGCCCTTTTCTCCTGCAGCTGATCTTATGGTAGTTATAACATCTTCGACTCTATGTTCGTCTACTATTGTAACAACCGTCTTCCTATCAGAATATGCCATTTTTGAGCTGCCAACGCCTCTTCCATAGGAAATTGTATACTTTTGACCCTTGCCCTTACCTTTTGAATCATAGTATGTTGCTGCCAACTTTAATGATCCTATAGCAGTTAGCACTGCGTCAAGTTTTTCTGAGCTGATAAATGCTTCAATCCTTTTCTTGCGAGATCCATGCTGTTGTTCTTCTTCTCCTCCTCCTGAAGCTGAAGAATAAGAGGAGGATGATCTTGTTGCTCGCTCTCTAATTTCAAATGGTAGTGAGGAGGACCTAGCTTTATTTTTATTGTTATAATCATCCTTGGCTTCCTTGGCGGTCATATGGTTGTTTATCCACTACCTAGTTTATTTCCTTAACCGCAAGCATATGCAGTCAAACATGTATTAAAGATTTATCAGATATAGTAGTACTAGAGAAGTACTTTCTTCTTATTACTACAATAGAATTTTTGAGTTTCTGATCGTGGCTAGTTTTTACGATGCGATACTCTGCTTCATATTTGAATCAAACTAGCCTAACTGTTAATACTTTGTAACGGCCTGATCAGGTTTCGTAAAGACTAATATTCTCAGGGGGAGCAAATTGTTAAAGGGGATCCTCTATACTCATTGGTTCTGCATGTAATAATAATACTAACAATATCAACAGTTTTGCTCTTGCTTGGTTCGTCAATGACAACACTATTGTTGCCGCAGTCAGTACTTGCTTTGGATTTATATGATAACTTCGAAGCTCCTCCATACACAATAACAGATAATCAAACATCTCCAAACGGCAAGTGGTTTAACAAATACAGCGGCTTTGGTTCGTCTGGTGCTGTTACGATAACATCCTTAACGACGACAGATACAACAGACAACAATAATACAGTTTTCTATGAGAAGCCGAAAACTTCAACAAATCCCAATGAAACTCATGCTGCTCTAACTCTAACAACTCAAACTTATGAAGATGTAGAAATGTATCTGAAAGTCAAGACAAACCAGCAATTGAGGCAGAACTCTACACCAAATCCATGGGAGGTGGCTTGGATTATGTGGCGTTATCAAGATGATTGGCACCATTATTATTTTATCTTCAAACCTAATGGAGTTGAACTTGGCAAGAAGCAAAACGAAAATCAGTCTGAAGAGCAGATATTCTTGCATACTGCAAATGAACCCAAGATGAAAATAGACGAATGGACTACTTGGTATATCAAAATGTCCGGCAACCACATTGAAATATGGTTGAAAATGGCAGACGGATCATGGCAAAAAGTTGTTAATTATCACGACAACACACCAATAGTAGGTCCAGGTAGAATTGGATTGTATACAGAGGACGCACATGTGCAATTTGATGATGTCTATATAGCTTCGCTAAGTTCATGATCGATTGACTACTTCAGCCTCAACTATTTTCAATTATGGCTATTGAACAAAAACTTGTGCGGACAGTTGTTGTGGCTGAGAGAATTAGGCACATCAGGCAGAGGTATCAACAACATAGCTGATTTGTAAGTTCCATGGTTGAGTTTTCATCCTGAACGGATCTACTATAATATCTACAGGCTGCGGATGACCAAAAAGACATCACAAATTCCTTTGCACGTAATGCTTTAGTTATAGATAAGTAAAAATTATCTGTAACGTGTGAGGAAAGTCCATGGTTGACCAGAATAGGATAAACAGTTTGTCAGATCGCATAATGAAAGAAACGAATGCTGCCTTTAGTTGCCTCAACCTATATCTAGGTCACAAGCTCAACCTCTTCAAAGCTATATCTGAGGCAGCAGGAGGTTCAGTTACGCCAACTGAGCTTGCCAAGGTAACTGGCTACTCTGAGCGCTATATTAGAGAATGGCTCGAATCCATGGCTGTAGGAAAATATCTTGAATATGACTCAAAAACAGGACGTTTCATTCTGCCAGAAGAGCATGCTGTCGTCTTCCTAGAGCAAGACGACGTGTCCTACACAATTCCCTTTGTATGCTATGTTCCATCTTTTGCATCTATCATTGACAAGCTCATTGAAGCATTCCGAACTGGAGGAGGTGTTCC
This sequence comes from Nitrososphaera sp., assembly GCA_036732945.1. Classification (GTDB taxonomy): domain Archaea; phylum Thermoproteota; class Nitrososphaeria; order Nitrososphaerales; family Nitrososphaeraceae; genus Nitrososphaera. The sequence goes on from DAINBL010000001.1 coordinate 21,778, forward strand.
ATTTGAAGCATATGGCAAAGATATTGTTGAGGCCATTGGCGTGGGAAATAGGCCAATGTTTGTAAATTGGTATGTACAGAAATGGATGCCTGCAATGCCAGATATTGAAAAGCGTCTAAAGCATCATGGAGGGCGGGTAGCAGACATAGGCTGCGGGACAGGATGGTCAAGTATTGCAATTGCTCAAGGCTTTCCAAAAATAAGAATTGATGCAATAGATGTTGACCCTGCATCAATTGATGAGGCTCGTCGAAATGCAAACAAAGCAGGCGTCTCAGAGCAGATTATATTCTATCTTTCCCCGATCGAAGACTTTCGTGTTAGAAACGGAGCAGAAAAGAAATATGATTTGGTCACTGCTTTTGAATGTATCCATGACATGCCCTATCCCGTAAAGGCTCTTGAAAAGATGCATGAGATGGTTGCTCTGGACGGCGCAGTGTTAGTTGCAGATGAACTAGTCGGCGAAACAGTAGAGGAGAACAAGGATAGTTTTTTAGGGCAGCTTTACTACAACTTCAGTGTATTGCATTGCTTGCCTCAGGCAATGGTATACACTGGTTCAGCTGCAACAGGCGCCGTAATATCAGCATCAAAATTGGAAGACTATTCCAAGAAAGCAGGATTTTCAAGAGTCGATGTACTTCCAATAGATAATCCTCTATGGAGATTCTATCGTTTAAGCCCCTGATAATAGAGAGGATAGGCGAGCCATTTTGAATATGATGAAACACATAGAGCTTGCATGCACGTCAAACTCTCTCTAAGAAGAGATAGAAAAAATGTAAAGTAGGATATGCAGAGATATATTCAGAAAAGGATTAGATGATGCTTTTATCCGCCTAGCTCCGCTACAGCTAAATCGTTTTAAGCTCATATTGCTGTGGTGTTAATACTTTACAAACAAGCATAATCCCCTATTGTTTCTGATTTCCTTCTTCTTTTTCCTTTTTTCTCAATATTATATTGGTAGTCACCATTGACGAATTAGATGCCAACATCTCATCTCCATTATCAAGTAATAGTCTAGTATAAAGAAGCCCGATATCGCTCACTCTTCCATCTCCATTGAACACTTTGATTCTATCACCAATTCTAAATGGTCGTGTTATTGCCAGATATATCCCTGCAATGACATTGCCAATCAAGTTTGAAGCAGCAAAGCCAATCACAAGCCCAGATATTGTACTAATTGATGCCGCTATGACAGGATCTTGGCTCAGATAGGAAACTGAAACGGCAATCACAATTATTGCACCGGCGATCCTGATGAGACTTCTAATAGATTTGGCTGTCTGTTCAGAATATGCTATCGACAGACTGTACGAAATCTCGCTGATTGTATATATTGCAAAGAAGCCAACCAGAACCACTTCGCTGACTTGGATATATCTCAGATATGATGCCGGAACAACAGGATTTAGTATATAGGTGGTCAATGCCAGAATGAGGGTAAGAGATGCAGCGAAAATGAATGACCATCCTATCGCTGACTTCTTGGCACTTTTTTCTATGTTAACTTCCTCTCCTCTTGCCGCCGGCTTTTGTTTTCCTCATTATTATAATTGTCAGAAGGCCGTGTTCCTTAGAAGAAGACATTCTCAGTATTCATATACTTTTCAATCTGTGTAATATTGCCCTGTGTATTAAATTTATGACAAATATAAGAAAAACTGAAGGAGTCATGATTCTGTAAAAGGTGCCGATGCATAGCCACAAGTGATAGACGAGGGACACAACTCAGCAAATATTGCATCTATTATCAATTATTGTACTACGAGCTTTTAATGTCTTAGTACTCCTCTTTAGGAAAGCCAAGTATCACTCTTATATTCAAGATACCCTACGTTGGGAAAAATTTCTTATACTCTTTTAGTTATGCGCTATGCTTTCACAGCTTTTGTCTTCCTTAATTAAATTTGGACTGATGATCGTGAGGGTTTTTCTACTTGATTCTTTTGACAGAGACCAACCAGTGAGAACGTTTATGGTACCAGCAGCCAACATTGCAATCCTCAAGTGAGGATATATTATTGTTCTTAAGATTACTTCTTAACTTGCAAGTCTATTTCAGAAGAATCCTATTATCCGGAGAGTAGTGGATTCACTTCAACTTGAAAGAGACTCTTTCTTCTGAAATTTGAATCTTTTAAAGATGTAGCGGTAGAGCTTCTTCTATATTCTATTTCATACAATTTCTATAAGTCATACGATGCACTTCAAAGATGATCGATGTCATTTCAGATAGCAAAAGTCAAAGGAATACCTGTGCGATTACACTTTACTCTAGTCATAGTTTTCTTCTTGATTGCATGGACGCTAGCCAGTAGCTTTATGCCGCAGTATTTTCCCAACCTTACAATCGTGCAATATTGGATAATGGGATCTATAGGAGCGATCATACTTTTCATCTCAGTGTTACTTCATGAGCTTATGCACTCTGTAGTGGCGCTGCGCTATGGTATCAAGGTAAGACAGATTATCCTGTTTATTTTTGGCGGTGTTTCCGAAATAACTGAAGAAACTAGAGATTTCAGAAAGGAGTTCAAAATTGCCATAGCGGGACCGGCAGCAAGCTTTGCAATTGCGGGAGCTCTTGCCGCGTCCTGGTGGCTTGTATCTCAAATTACTCCTTCAGAGCAGCAGCTACTGGTCACAAAACAAATAGTTGAAGGGATTTTACTGTATGGCGCTATTATCAACACTATGCTTGGAGCATTCAATTTGATACCTGCATTTCCACTAGATGGTGGAAGAATATTGCGCGCAGGCCTTGTTGCATGGAAAAAGG
>DAINBL010000002.1:0-8930 GCA_036732945.1 Nitrososphaera sp.
ATATGAACAAATACTTACGAGCTAATATAGATATGAATGAAGTCAATGCAAGGATCTTCGAAGCTATCCGGGCTGAGGAGTTGACAGAGCCATAGACAAGATCATTTTTTCAAAAGAAATTTGGAAAAAGTACGCCGTCCTTAAATAAGATCACCCAATAAAAAGTGCAATATCTTGTGTTATGACAAGCCTTCTTCAGTAAAGCTAGGGCATGAGCCTACCGAGAAACGAGACTAAGGTTTTCTACGTGTATTTTAGGCATCATGGTCTGGGTTTATCTACCGCACTGTAAAGCTCTATCCTTTCATCTTCACATGTTGCGATGTGGTATTCTTTGCAAAATCCCTCTAACTGCACGATGGCCTTGTTGCAGGTCGAGTATAGGGCTCCAAAGCTCCGGGGGTTAGGCCGATCGTCGTTCAAAAGAGAAGCACATCGATCTAGTATCTGAGAATACTGCCTGTCCAGCCTGACCAGCTCACTATCAGAGAGGGTTCCCAACACTGGGAATGTCCAATACAGACTGACAAGAGCTAGCACGCAAATGATCCCTGAGAACATAATGGACGTGATAATAAAAGCAGGGGACTTCAGCGCATTCCTGAAAGAGTTGGTTGTTGACCTGTCTCCCATGTCAAACGTGTCAGCTTCAATGGTGATTCTGTACACTTTGCCGCCAAATTCGAAGGCATGTGTAGAAGACCTTTTCGAAAATGCAACAGGATTGGTTTTGTCAAGTCTGCTGGCAATGATGCGACGTAACTTGTTCACCTGATATTCTGCAATCTTGAGCTGCCCTATATTGTCATCTAACTCTGGGTCTCTTTCTTCTTTTTCTTTTTCTTCTTTCAAGATCGATATACCCCTTTCGAAGACCTAATGTACCGTCTCATACACACACGCGGACATATCTGGATGTAAGTTACGGTGGTTCAATTATGGTCACAATATGACAAAAGGCTTTCTGCTGTGGCATTCTAAGAACAATGAAGAATCCGTCTGGAGCACCAGGAGATCATGTCGACGAAATTTTCATTGTATCCCGAAGATATGGCAGCATCTAGGAGAGTAGCACAAGGCCATATTCAGCGCTAGGGTTCGCTCGTTGGCTGTGGGCTCTTCTGGACAGAAATTATAATAATAGTTCGAGGCTAATACCCAGTACAATAACATAGTCTTGTCTGCTCAGACGTAGAAATGACCTGTTAAGTCGCTATTCGTGTTTGACCCTAAATTTAGAAGGTTTCTCTCTCGAAATCGTCTGGTCCTCCCACCTTTTTTGCATGAATAACAGTCGCTATATGGCTAGGATCTCATACGATTGCTTCTTGGGATATGATATGACAAGGCTAAAATTATTATAATAGAGAACTCAAGACCTTTCTAAGGTTCAGGCTGGTAACATTTTGTTCAATAGAAAACAAGGGCAGAGTGATGATGTGGGGGCGTGGTGTGTAGTTGAACATTCCAATCAAGTATTTCGTGCCCAAATCCAACATGTCGGTGGAGGCAAATTCAAGATTGTGAATGATAACAAAGAAAAAACCCATGTTGGAAAAATTGTTGATGCATCAGAAATTTTCAACTGTGATAAATAAAGGCTGCGTTTGAACTCTTTTGCCTTCTCACTTTCCAGTAAACATACGCACAGAGAGAGATGATCACAAAAAGCTTCTGAATTCAGGAGGTGCAGAGGACCCTAGCAGGAACTTGCACCCGTGTTACCACATGAACCAGCATCTTTCGACGATATGAAAGATAAGATTTCTGCAGAAGCTAAAGTGAATTGGTCAGATAACTGCTATACAGTGCTATGCAGCTACCGTGATACTTTGTTAGATAATGACCTAAACCGCAGATGGTCACAATAGGGCAGATCTAACAGACCGAAAGCTCTTTTCAGCAATAAAACGCGATCGAGGAATTTGACCCTCATAAATCCATCAAAGTAAATCATGTTATTGATAGATATTGATTGCAAAGTATCCGCATTGGGATTGATCTGGTAATCCACGTCGATATTAAGGAGCACCCATCTGACAACTCGGAGAAAAACCTATTACCTTTCCTAGTCTAGCTTGGAATAATCTCTTTTGATCATCAGGTGCCAATTATCTTGAGTTGCGAGCATGACTCAGTCGGGTCTCTGACTTGTTTGTTGAACATCAGGAGCAAAGGTTCTGGTTCAACCCTATTGTTATCCTAAATATGTCAGAATCATTCTCATTGCGTGTATGTAAGACAGTGTCTCTACATTAAACACTCTATTATCGGTTCCATCTCTGTTATTCAGTCAGCACCTCCAACTGAATGCAATAATCTACAAGAATTGGGCATAATAGTAGTGTACAACTAACCTGGGGCCGCACAAGCTCTCCTCCATACAACTTATTTTACAAGTAGTTATGGTACCGCTCATTGACCTATAAACTTTCGATAATCGCCTTCTAGTATCCCGGTTTCTTCATGAAGTCTGTCGATATGTCTTGATAACGCTTCCTTATCATCAAACGGTGACCCGCAATATGGGCATGGAAATTTTACTTTGCTCGTATCCTTCATGTAAGATATGGTCTTTGTATCAATGATGCAAGCTGGTGTCCCGGATAAGGCTGTATCTTCTAATGATAGTGAAATTTGTTCGATCCGCTCTAATACGTCCTCTCTATTAATCATTCCTAAGACGGCCGCGTACGCATGAACCATAAGCTGTCTCACCTTCTTTTTCTCCATTATCGAAAGGGCTTCTTTGACGGTTGTCTGAGGGTTGACGGCCAATACCGGGCTATTCATGATTTCTCGTAGTTTTACTTTCGAGGGATTTCTCCCCTGCGATGTCACTTTGAATAGAATGTCCGTCTTGCTTACAATGCCTACAATCTCACCTCTGACAGAAACAAGGACGTTACGTGCATTTTTTTCCTGCATTGCCTCTATGGCATCATCCGTTGTCATGTCTGCTTCCAGGATAGCAACATCTGATCTCATAATTTCACCAACTGGAGATCCCAATAGAGTCCCTACATTTGAGAGGCCGGGGTCATTGACACCAAGATTGCTAATTATGCTTTCGAGCCTCCTTTCTGTTGAATATCGATTCTCCTGCTTTCACACACATCGTTGTCATACATCTCTATTAGTATTCCTTAAACGACTATAAAAGAATATACCCTTTTCATAAACTTGAAAGATTTTTACTAATTTTACATCTTCTATCCAAAATTAGTAAATATCCATATAATAAATCGTATGTCTAGCCTCGCGTAATATAGGGAATCTTTCTATTGAGACGGCAAGATCTTAAATTTTGTGGATAATAGTAATTCACAATCGACTGACTCCGGGATGCAGTCTTTTTTAGATTGAGGATGCAAGAACACAGCACTAAATTTCCACCGTGTCTGGGTTCATATTTTGAATTTTTTTGAAATCCCCTCCTCTGAGCGCTTGCTTATATATGCATTAAAAGCTGTTGCAGCAATAGTATATGCAAGAAGAAGAGTCAAACATCGAGCGAAAAGAGAAAGGTGAGTCGCTCTCCGGTGGAGAGTCTAGTGCTGAATACATGGCTTCTCTAAGTGGTGAAAAAGAATCGAAAACAAAGACTGAAAATGAAAAGGACACGGAGACTATGGCAGACAAGATAAAAGCTGGGGCAAAGGCGCTGAAGAATAAAGCAGAAGATACTTCTAAAAATTTAAGAATGAATAAGATAAGGACAAGGTAAAGAAGTAAAGGCAGATCCTTGGACTAACGGAAAAATCACACGACCACAACTAGTGAAAAATCTTTGCCGTCCAATACATAATCTGATCTGCGTTACATTCAACAGAAAAACTGGATCTGCATCCCGTGCAATATTAGAATGAAAGATATTAGCCTATAATGCAAAAAAAATTAATTTTATCCTAGAGCAATTGATAGTTATGTGCAGGCCCCGCTGCTGCCTGTGACAATAATAATAATAATAATTTTTATTGCATGAAGTTAAGGAAACCATCATGGTAGTTACATCCAGTGCTGCGGAGAGAATTGCAGACGATGTCTTATCCAGTAATGATGAGATACTAGCTATATCAATAATAGATATGAAAGGAAATATAATTGCCGCTAAATCTAAAGAGTCTTTTAAAAAAGCATTTCGACTAACCGCAGATGGAGATAAGTATGGTGCAACTCTGGCTGTAGGAATCTTTAGTTTGGTGAATGAAGTAAAAGAACTTTTTGGAGAAGCCGAAGCTATAAGCACCATCCATAAAAATTGTAAATTGGTGATGCTACCGATACCCTCTTATCAAATACTGGTCGGACTTGTCCTTCAGCGGGACTATAACATTGCTAGCAAGATTGAAAAATTATTCGCGGATGCCACTAAATGAGAGTAACCGTTGGTACTGATTCCAAAATATTCTGTTTTTTGCTTCATTAAAATGGGTGAATCGATATGTAGGGAATTCAGCTGTATAATTAGGGTCGGCGTTTAGTTTTATTATACTAATTTTTTATAATGTGGTGTTAGGATAGTATTAGCCGGACCATCGACATGAGGCAATATTCTATCTTCTATGATATCTAGCGCCCTACTAACATAGTCATTTGTAAGCAGCGACGGCATTTGCAGTCGGAGTGACTTTGGAAGTGCTGAATTGATTGTATGGAGTATGAGTATTTGCTTGTCAACGTCACTTTGATATCGACACTTTGCAATAAGCGAAGTCATTTGATTGAAAATCATAATAATCACTAATAACTATCCATCCGTTCGTTATAAGCTTTGGAACGCCGTCTTCTAATACCAGTCTTCTTTTCTTGACAATGTCTGTCTTTATTTAGTCCAGTTACCACTGAAAAGTTCTCTCTGATAAATTCCAAATATGGCCCCGTCAATCTCAGATTTCCATTGGAGCGATTGGCAGTTTTGAAGGTACACATCAAATTCACATGATGAACATGGCAGCGACGAAAGTAAAAAAAGATTAATCCCTCAAAAATATCTTACTAAATCAGATGGATCTATGGCAATAGAGCATATTCAGTAGAGGCGCTCCTTCATTTACTATTATTTTTTGCATTCATAGGAACAACTTCGAAGCGGCATTCCGTCCTATGCTTCTTAAATTGCATGTGTTGCACGCTCCAGCCATGGCTGCTCATGTTCCCTCCAAATAATGGTAGTTCACAAATGAACGTATTTGTAGCATCACCTTTAATGGTTAAAGCCCAAAACAGACAATAGTTTTTCTTTTCTGTCTGGGTCTGTTGTTTGTTGGTTTTCTGCCGAATCCCATTGGGCATAAGATGAATTTCAAGGAGAGTCGAAAAGCGAAGATGCATGCTACAATTAATATCAAAGGATCTCTATACTATTACATTTTCGGCTTTGATCGTGAACTGAGCATCTATGTCTTAGGAGGAGCTTTGGTGACTGCAGGAGAATTAGTATTTATTGCTGTTCGTCGTCAAAAACTTAAGACAATGAAAGCCAATCATTCCATAATGCAAGGATGGCTTCTTAAAAAAGCAGGAGAGCATCCCTGCGAGGACAGTAATACAAGTTGTAGAGCAACGTTGAGCAACTTTGTCTCATGAAAAATCGTTGTGATCTCTCGTTGAAACCTCTGCAAATGAACTGCGTTACATAAAGCATATTACTTCAATCTTCGCTCTAGTTTCGAGAAGCATTGTGATAGCGTTCCAATATCTTGTCAAATCTGCAATTTTCGAAACAACAGCATTCTCCGTTGCTAGCATATTGGGTTATCTTATTGTATATAGATGGTTTCGAATATGAGAAGATTAATACAAATTAGGGATAATTGCTATAATAACTAGGTTAACCCACATATTGTCATACAGCAAACGGAAGCCTCGCGCCGATGAAAAATTTTTAGCAAAAGCCTTCTACAGATGACTATAGACAGATTCAGTAAGAAGAATGTGTGAATAGGATTTTTTCGTTATTTTCGTCTAATGCAATGTTAATAGTGTAGATAACTTTCTGAGGTCCAAGGACCTACGCTAAATCTATTCAAGGCTTCTATAAATGCAAAGGTAAATTGACCTGTTGGCACGGACTCGAGAGCGATTATGGCAAACTAGATTTGCAAATGTCATGACAAGACTTGGCTGACATCTGACGGTAAGTTATGAGATATGGACGTCATATGACAGAGCTTCGGACCTCTCGCATCGCATACCAGTGTCACATGTTAGTTAAAGGCATTGCTCAACGCTATCAGATTTTGAACTAACTTATCGATGATAATCAAGGGTTATAAGTATAAAACTCGTTATTCTATGCTGCTGCATAAAATACCCTTGAGTTGTAACAATGACAAAGCTAAATGAGTATCGTCGAGTCATAGGCTATTCTTATCTCCTTTATATCGTGGTTATTGTCCCGGTCAGTCTTATACATGAGCTTGGGCATACAGCGGTATGCTCTGTGGATGGGTATCAGTTTCGAATCTGGCTGGACTTTAGGGGAGGTCATTCCATATGCTACGGAATACTTGGTGATAACTCCGTCATTGCTGCGATGGGAGGAATATTTGGATTATTAGCCTCTTTGGGAATTCTCGCAATCTGGTACCTTTTTTCTAAAAGGTTCACACCATTGGCAGTCGTAGGTCTGGCCCTTGCATTGGACCAAGGGCTAAAGATTATTCTGGAGGTCTTTTTGCAAAGACTTTATTCGGCAGGAATGTTTGACTTACTTATAACATTATTGCAGATTATATCTGTGGCGTTGTTTGCAATTTACTTTGCAAGGAAGCAAAGGCTTGTTATAATCCATTAAATGTCGTAAGGCAGATAGAATAGAGCGGCATTAGAGAGAGCTACATACTGATAAGTAATCTATAGGCCTTTGAGAAAATTAATGCTGGTAGTCTTGATAATACTAGCCTACCCTTCTGGCCTTGCTACCACACTTTGGGCATTCTCTCTTGTCGTGTTTGGATCCACAATTCATGCAGTAAAATTTTAGTGCTTTTCCCTGGCTAAACCCAAGAATATAATCATAAATAGATTCATTGAAGTGGCCGGCTGAGCGCCTAATTTTCCTCATTGCCCAAGCTCGTATGGCGTATGAGATGCCCAAGAAAACACCCATCATTAATCCAAGAGAGTAGGGAAATGGTACAAGAAATGAGATTGCCAAGCTAATGGCAAATCCTATTGCTATCCATATCATCTGCTGAACGAGGAAAGCTCTCCCTTGAGGATCCATGACACGCTCTGAGATATATGTAAAGGAAAGGAGATTAAAAGTTCTGACTTAACTTTGTTAATCCTATAACAGAATTTGCCATTTGCACGAGTGGATAATGGACCTTTGATGTATCAAAAGCTAAACCGTGGTATTGGTGTGGTGGTTGTTGTCCAGTCAATTCATTGTAGTTTCTAACTTCTTAACAGAATGAACTGACAATGCCGAATCGGCTTGAGGCATTAACTTGGTTAATCGAGCTTTTTATTCTCGATCGCTCGGCTAGTATCCATGAATATCGTTGTTGCTTCTGATTCTGATGTGCCTGCACTCTTGACGGCAAAAACCTGCGGTTCAGCATGCAAGAATGCAAAAAAAGTGGTTTACTCCTTCGCTGATGAAACCAGCCAGATCCTTTTTGTGGACAAGAGAGACGTTATCAAAAGTCAGCTTGAAGCATGTCAGAGACTCTTGCCCTATATCTCCAAAATCGATAGGGCGTTTGTTGAAAATGAAATTTTAGAATTGAAGATGGTGCTGGACCTTATGCGATAACCTATTATCATCGTCATCATGCTATTGATTATTCTGGTAACATGAACTGGGAAAGTACATCTATCTATTGCTGGATATACAATTAAAATATCAAGAGAATCAGCTGCCCTGGCGACTAGAAGGGCAACTATTTTTTCCTTTTAGGAATATCATTGAGCTCAAAAGCTACCTATCGGTCAACTCCTTTTGCACGAGCATATCTCCTTACTTCAATTCATCCTGTTTTGCCAGCTGTTCTAGAAATTCTTGCCTCCAGGCTTCGGGAAGGGCTCCAATACGAACTGCACGCCGAATTGTTGCCAAGTTACCTTCGCCAGTTACCAATCGGAAAATATCTTTAACTGTGACATTATTCTCATCTCTGCTAATAAGCTCGATCGTATCTCCAGCTCCCACCTCTCCTTCATGTAGAACCCTAAAATAGATCCCGGGGAGTTTGCTTTCCATAAACTGCCTAACGATGTCCATTCGCCCAAACTTTACTCCAAGTTTGTAGCAAGGCATCCGGGGCTGCGTAACGACTACCTCACTAGATCCAATTCGAAATACATCGCCGATGTTGACTTGGTCTTCGAGCAATCCTTCTGTCGTAAGGTTCTCTCCAAACATAGCCCATGGTAGTGTCATGTTTGGTAATCGCTTTTTCCAATAGTCATAATGTTCTGCAGGGTAGGCATACAGGGCCTTGTCAAGTCCACCATGAACAGTTAGGTCTGCCTGTTTATCACCCTCAAGGTTTAGTCTTCTTAGCTTTATGCGCCCCTTTACAGGTTCTTTGAATATCCCTGTAGTCACCGTCTGACCCTGGAACTTCACAGTTCGAGGCAGTCCAACGTTGAGCGAAATGACCTTAGCCAAATCAAAATGTATATGCTCAACTACAATATAAGATTGAAAGTATAGGACAATCCAGCACCTAATGTCCAGGTAAGAGTCTGACTTGTTGCAATAAATGCAATTGACAATTCAATTTCGCCATATCCTACATATCCCTCGAGCTTGAAATTGCGACCTTGCGCCCCCACTCACAACCGTCAACATTTTTGCATTCATGGCATTATATGCTGCCCAAGTGTCCTATCACTTCATAAGTAGTGCTGCTGCTATCACAAAGCTTGCCACTATCTAGATTCCTGCCGATTGGTTCTGGCTGTTGGGGGGTTGT
>DAINBL010000002.1:9030-13444 GCA_036732945.1 Nitrososphaera sp.
AAAGCTTGCCACTATCTAGATTCCTGCCGATTGGTTCTGGCTGTTGGGGGGTTGTTGTACAATCACTCCAATCTTGTTATTGCTATTGTTTGGAAACCAGATGTTTCCATCGCCATCAGCATAAATGAATCGAACTATTGTTCTTGGAGTTGGCAAGTCGTACTCATGCAACGTGCCCGTACCTTGATCAAATTTGCCCACCTTGTAGGCATCGGTCATACTAAACCATACATTATCGTAAATATCGACCCAGATAGCATAGGGCCCAGAGGAAGCAGATGTAGTATTATATTCTTTGAATTCTTCAGATTCTGGGTTAAAGCTCCCTATCTTTGCTGCATTGTATTCAGTGAACCACAGCTTTCCCTTGCTGTCTATTGCGATTCGCCTAGTTCCGCTGTCATCCGTTGGAGGAGAGTACTCCGTTATTTCTCCAGTCTCTGCGTCTACCTTGCCTATTTTGTTGCCGGTTAGTGCAGCATACCAGGCATTTCCTTCGGAATCCACAATAATGCCATATGGCGACGAATCTTGAGTAGGTGTTGAAAATTCATCGATTGTACCCGTGGTCAGGTTCAAGCTACCTATCTTGGATGCTGCAATCTCTGTAAACCAGACAACTCCCTTTCCTATAATGGGGGTATGCGGAGAAGAGCCTTGTGTAGGTGTTGGAAACTCCTCAACTTCGCCAGTCTGGGGTTCAAGTTTTCCAATCTTGGAGGCTCCAGATTCGGTGAACCAGATGCTGCCGTTGCCGTCGGAGACGAGGCCATGTGGCCTGGAAGATGGGGTTGGGATATCAAACTCTGAGAAGAGCTCAGTCTTTGGGTCGAACCTGCCAATTTTGTTGGTGTTTATTTCTGTAAACCAGACAATTCCACCACTGTCAACCACTATGTCGTGGGGGGCCGAGTTAGGGGAGGGCACTTGCCATTCCTTGACTGAAATTTCATCTCCTTGAGAGTAGGCAGGGGTGACAAGGGTGACACCAAGCAAGACCCAGAGGATAATAGCAATCCCGATAGTAGCCACTATCAAAGTTAGGCCATTGATAGGTATTGAATTCTATTATATACGTATTTTGAATTATCACAATAATCTCCTCTAATTATCATTGCCTCTTCTTGTGACAAAATATATTGAAAGCGCTTTTGTAGATCACTAGGGAGACGTGTTATTGAGATGAATAAGAAAACCAGTTGTAGGACTAACGACATCGTTCATATTGATCTTACTAAGTGTAAACGAAATTTATCGCTGTTAGACAGCATTTGGTCATATCAAAGAGCTTCAGGATAAAACACATTTTCTCAGTAACTATGAATGTACAACTTATGGAGCAGAGCTCAAGAATATAATTTAATAAATGCCAAGTTCAACTGTTGGTTGGTATTAATATATGTACATAACATCTGGTGCAGAAGGTTACCTGAACCGCACAAAAAGTCAACCGAAATAATTGAATGATTGCAAATCCCTCTTATGCTTTTTTACTTCTCTCGCCATACAGCCTTTGCCTGAGCCAGCAATGCAAACCCTATCATATATGTGAAAATGACTGCAAATCCAATCGCAGGTGACCATCCCTCCAAATCCTGGGGAACGCCCATACCATGTTGCAATATCAGCGATGCGTGAGTGGTTGGAATCATATAAGCAAGATACCGCAATTCCTCCGTGGGCACTATTGATAATGGATAGAATACTGGTGGCAATACAACAATTGCGATCCTCAAAAATGCAATAAAGGATTCAACAAACCGAGGATGAGTTGCACGAGTCGATATGAAATACCCGATGCTCGATGTGGAAGCCCAAACAAGGAGAAGCGTAAGTATGACCATTGCGGCGCTATACAGAAAGTCGCTGCTAAATATCACCACCAGTGCTGCCAGGACTGAAAAGGCTGGAATGCCAAATAGCAATTCTGCCAGTGCAATTCCGGCCATGTACGTGAAGGAGGAAACTGGAGAAGAGACAAACACATCCTGCATTTTGTATTCAACTTTCCAGTTTATGATGTTGTTGCCTGTAGCCAGTCCATAGCTTGCTGCGGCTGACACTAGGCTGCCTGCAAAGGCCAGTTGAGTGTATTGCCCGCCACCAATAACAAACACTATGAACAGGAACGAGAATGGGATCATTGCAGCAAATATTATTGAAGCTGGATATCGGCGAAGCCACAGCAGCCCGTTCATATGGGCAATCAGAAATGCCTGCCTTATCACCAGTGAAAAAGAAGATCGTATATCGCTCTTTTTATCCCTGTTAGCTTTACTACCGGCACTACTGGTCTGCACTACTGTATTATTATTGTCTGCAATACTATCTAATAATGCTAGCTTTTACCAAAAATCAAATGCATTGCATATAATATTACTCCAGGCCCGGCCACCTGCATGTCACGCAGCAAAATCCAAAGGCAATTACCCTGAGGGAAGCCTCGTTATATTGACAGGTCCGTCTTGCAGCGATAACAACTTCATAATGAACCGATTCAACACAAAAAATGGCAACTTTGCCGATTAAATTCGTCTATATGAATGAGGTAAGTGTATGACTATGCCACTTCGATAATGCAGCTTTTATAACTCCTTGATTGCAATTCTTCCAAAGCATACTCTAGATTTTGCATCATGATTTTGCAGGCCGATATATCCCTCCAATTGACGATTGCCTGTAAACTCTGTCACTCTTTTGTTATTTAGATTAACAATATATTTTTGGCCAATTGCATGAATTTCAAAGGTATTCCATTCGCCGGCTTTCTTTGATGCAAATGTTGAAGGTGGTGCAAAATCGTATACAGCTCCTGTTCTATGCGTAGCATTTCCATCTTGAGGTTCAGCGTCATGTATCTGAATTTCGTAACCAGTATTGACCGCAATCCACGGGTCATTATCCGGGGCGGCAAAGCGAACAAAGACGCCTGAATTGTCTTCCCTTGCGCTTGTTTTCCAATCTACTATTAGGATAAAGTCCCGAAACTTTTTCTTTGTATACCACAATAGACCCATTCCTCCCTCAGATATTATCATCCTCTGACTGGGGACAAAGGTGCCGGGTCCGCACATTTTCCAACCATGCAAGCTGATACCATCAAGAATTGTCTCAAAGTCATCCTCGTTATCGTAGGAAGTGCCAGTCACGCTCTAACAGCTCTCTCTATCTCTAACTGACTTTCGGATACTGCAATTTCTAGATATCTTGAGGGCGGTGCTTCATCCCTATCTTGCTGTTGTAAAAATATTGATCATTTTAAAGTTTTCTAGCACATTTACGCCTATATTGGACATAGTATAAGATAGCAAAGAGTAGTAAAAATATTGTTTGTATAAATTGACATTAGATGGAACAAGAAGAGGCGCCATGGATTTTCTGTCCATAGCTTTAGGTGATACATAGCATAGACATTAGTTCCTGATCATGGTGATTTTACATACATTCTGTTCTAAATACTTAGTAGGAAGTACCGTCATTATCATCAGGACAATAGAAAAATGATCTTAAAAGAAGTTGAAAAGGTGGAAGTTACGTGTTTGGTTGATAACAACGTAGATCTCCTTCTGCCAAATACTGAAGTGGCTCGCCGACCAGTCCTAGCTAGTAATTGGTATGAACAACCACTTATAGCAGAGCATGGTTTTTGTGCAGCACTAACTTTACATATAGATGGAGTAAAGCGCAGACTATTATTTGATTCTGGTTTAGATCCTTTCGCTGCTTCTCACAATGCAGATGTCCTCTTGTTTGACTTGTCTTATTGTGAGTCATTGATTTCAAGTCATGGACATATAGACCACGCAGGTGGCTTGCTCAGTCTTAGAAACAAAATGAATACGGTACAAAGAATTCCACTCGTTCTTCATGAGGATGCATTTAGAAATAGATTAGTGAAGTTTCAGGATGGTAGAACAGTAAACCTGCCTGCCCCAAATAGATCTCTTTTGACCAATGCAGGGTACGACATTATCGAAAAACATTCTTCCAGCTTATGGATTGACGATAGAGTCCTCGTTACAGGAGAAATTCCTAGGACCAATAGTTTCGAAAAAGGGTTTCCTAACCATTATTCTGAGGTGGAAGAAGGAAAGATGGAAGCTGATCCGTCGATCAAAGACGATCAGGCTATTATTTTAACAGTCAAAGACAAGGGACTTGTAATTATTACGGGCTGCGGGCATGCAGGAATCATAAACACAGTAAATTATGCAAAGGAATTGACAGGAGAAGATAGAATTTACTCTGTGCTTGGAGGGATGCATCTGTCAGGTGGCTTCTTTGAGCCAATAATTCCTCAAACGCTAGAGGAGTTGGAGATATTGAAACCAAAGTTTGTTGTGCCATGTCATTGCTCTGGTTTGAAAGCAATGACTGAAATAGCTATAAAGATGCCCGATGCATTTATGCAGAA
>DAINBL010000002.1:13544-20040 GCA_036732945.1 Nitrososphaera sp.
AAAAAAATTCAGAAAGAGTTGATCGGCACTAACTCAGTACTACTACTATCCTTAAATGCGTTCATGCGGTAAAATAATCGATGAATCAAAACCGGATTCTCTTATCTGAGGAGCAAAGAATGGGAGCGAATAACAATGCCTGATACAAACTTTTCTCAAAAAGAGACAGAATACCTAAGATCACAGCGTCTTGCAAGGATAGCAACAGCTTCCTCAAGGGAAGAAGGTTCTATCCAACCAGATGTTGTCCCCGTAGGTTTTGATTTTGATGGTGAATACTTTTACGTTAGCGGAATGAACCTTCTCAAATCCACTAAGTACAAGAATGTCCAGAAAAATCCTAGAGTTGCTTTAGTCATCGACGATTTGAACTCGGTGGTCCCTTGGGAACCTCGTGGAATAAGAATTTACGGAATCGCTGATATAGTTAACCGTCAAGGTGGATATATGCAACAAACTGATCATCCATCCGCTATCTATATTAGGATAAAGCCGCTAAAAAAATGGAGCTGGGGAATCGACGCGCCGGTTTTTCAACGAAGCACGTCAGCATAAAACGATTAACAAATGCCAAAGTAACGAACAGTCATCAAGCGGACCTTTACTAGCTCAGCAAAAAACTACGATCAGATTATTGTCTGTGTGTTTCTTTTTGTTTACTTTTTCAAATAATGAATACAGGAAGCAGGAGCAGCATTGGCACGATGACGATTGCAGTAAACAAGGAGAAGGTATCGGCCATCTCCTAGAGAGCCTCGGTTAGGCGACCGAGCTTATCAGTGAGCTCCATGTTTTCGGAATAGTCAACTGGGCATACGATTACTGAGATTGCATTATCCTGAAGTGCAGATTTTAGAGTAGGGAAAAGCTCATCCGCGCGACTGATCCGATATCCTTTTGCCCCAAATGCTTCAGCGTACTTCACAAAGTCGGGATTATGGAAGTCGACAGAAGAATGGTGCCCAAGCTCCAAATCCATTTTCCATTTAATCAATCCATAAGCTTGGTCTTCCCAAATTAAAACTACAAGGGGAACATCTTCCCGTATGGCTGTCTCCAACTCAGAACCAAGCATCAAGAACCCTCCATCTCCTGCCGCGGCAAGCACTTTTCGTTCGGGGTATGCTAGCTTCACCGCTATTGCTCCAGGTACAGCAAATGCCATAGTTGAGAGCCCGTTAGAAATCAGACAAGTATTAGGCTTGTATGTTGGATAGAGGCGGGCCATCCACATCTTCAATGCTCCTGTATCGACTAGCACAACATCTGACTGTCCAAGTGCCTTACGAGTATCAGAGACAATTCGTTGTGGTTTAACAGGGAAGGAATCGTCTTGCGCCCCTTCCTCAAGCTCTGTTCGGAGCAGATTCACAATCTTTTTTTGGTTTCCTGCTTTCAGTCCTACTATGGAGCTTACGCCTTTAGCAAGATCATCAAGTGCCATCGAGAGGTTGCTCTCGATACCAACGGCAACAGAATAGTGTGTATCGACCTCAGCAGCATATCGAGAAATATGAATGATCTTCTTGTCAGCATTTGGGTTTATCCGTACGGGGTCAAATTCCTGCAGGTCATAGCCGACACAGATAACCACATCGGCTAGATCGAATCCAAAGTTTACGTAATCATGGCGCATAAAGCCTACAGTTCCCAATGCATTTGGATGCATATCTGGAAAAACTCCCTTTCCCATGAAAGTGGTTGCGACTGGAATGTGAAGATGCTCAGAGAACCGAATTAGTGCATCCTGAGCGTTATCTCTTGCAGCGCCATGACCTGCAAGGACGATGGGAGACTTCGCTGCCTCCAATACTTTTACGGCGCGACAGACCTGCCATGGAGAGGGAGCACTATCATACACTTGGGATCGAGGCAATGGCCTAAGATCTGTCGACACCGACATCTCTTCAAGATCTTGGGGGACACCAATGTAGCAAGACCCAGGACGTTCTGTCTGTGCAACCTTGAACGCCTTTCTCACCATTTCCGGCACAGCGATGGGAACCTTTATTTCTGCTGCCCATTTCGTTACAGGCTTGAACATGCTGACGAGATCAACAAACTGATGTGTTTCCTTGTACTCGCGGTTAAGGCCGACCTGTGCACTGATAGCAACCAAGGGGGCACTGTCTGTATGGGCATCCGCGGTTCCCAATAGCAGGTTAATGGCTCCAGGTCCTAGCGTCCCAACACATACGCCAGCCGTCCCTTTAACACGGCCATACATGTCCGCCATGAACGAGGCGGCTTGCTCATGGCGAACTAATATGAAGCGAATTGATGAATTATTCAGTGCATCTATAAGATGGATGTTTTCTTCGCCAGGGATTCCAAAGACATATCTGACACCTTCATTTTCGAGGCATTTCACTATAAGCTTGGCAACAGTCGGCTTTTCGCTTGACGTTACTTTTTCTACTACTTTCTTTTTCATGCCTGCTACATATCTATCAGATACGATGATAAAAAGACGGCAGTGCGATTTTGATTTGATTAATTGTGCTAGCTCAGCCTAGCTAGTCCAAATTCCTTTTTGAACCTCAAGAACGTTTTCTCTTCCTGCATCTTTCGACTACAAAGTGACTATCATCTATTTTCTTTTGTGTTTTGCCATTAAGATATTAAGTCACCCAATCTGGATCCCTTGCAGAGTGATGTGTTGAACTGTACGTCAGGTCAAGACATCGCTTGAACCTGTTCCATAATTTGTTTGCGATTCAACAGCTATTACCTTACTACCGTTGCGCGTCTGGACCCTGACCTCTAGCAATAGAGGGGTAGGTTTTGCGATAGGTTTCCCATGTTTTCCTTTTCAGTCTTCGAGTGCGTCTTTGACGAAAATAACAAAGCTATTTCTTCAGCAGCTTGAAAGCGTGTGTCCACTCGTTCCTAACAAATCCAGGTATGCACCACAGTATACATAGTGGTTCAATTGCTCTTGCGCTTTCAGCCTTTCCCATATCTTCAATTTCGAACCCAAACTTTTCTAGTATATCATGTACTTTATTCTTTGCATCGTCATTATTTCCACAAATGAACATGGTTGGCTTTGTACCATCTCCAAAATCAGGATTGACCATGAGCGCAGATCCAACGCTATTAAATGCTTTTACGAAGTGTGCATCTGGAGCAATTCTCTGAAGCCGCTCCATCAGAGATTGTTCTAAACTTGTAAAATATCTCAGTACTCCATTCTGCGGTGGAGCATCAGCAATGGGATTCGTTGAATCAATAACAGTTTTTCCTGACAGATGCGTTTTCACTTTCTCAACAATTTTTTCTGCAACTGTTCCCTTAACACATAAAACTATAAGTTCGCCCGATTGCGCGGCCTGCTCGAATGAAGCAGTCTCAATCTCGGGATTATCCCTTTTGAATTCGGCAAGTTTTTCCGCATGATCGCTGCCTATCGCTACCTGATAGCCATGCTTTAGAAACCCCTTTGTAAGAGTCTTTCCTACATCACCAGATCCAAGAATTCCAACTTTGGTCATATGGTTATTGGTAATTGATTTGGGTTGCTTTTAATATTTTTTTTCGACAAATTTGCCGGTATTGCTAAAACGAGAGACGTGATCAGATCGTTAGAGGGAGGATATAACGATGATGTATTGAAGACAATATTCCATCGTACCGCAATTTACTACTTCTACCTTACTACCTGCCTAACTGCTTTTGCTGCATTGCCTGTTAATTCTGAAGGTTTTTCTCTAGAATTCCACACTGCCGGGTCCTGCCTCGCTATAACAATAAAGTAATAACAACAATTCACAAATGAACCTGCTTGTCATATGAAATGGTTGAGAGGTTACCTAGAGCATCATTGGAGCGATCATATTTGATCAGTCAGGTAGCTTGGCTTCAAGGGGCCATCCTCCCAAAAATACACTGCCTTTATAATAAATATCCGCGCAATACTTGACTTTGTGTTTCACTTTCTAAAGTAAACGAAGAAAATATACAATATCGTAATGATCTCAAACCTGCCAACAATCATGTTAGTACTAAGCATCAGCTTTGAAAAGACATCTAAATTTACAGATGTTACACCTGCAGTTAGACCAGTCGTAGAGATAGCAGAGGCAGCTTCAAACAGAGCGTCTTCAAAACTGCTCTTCGTAAGAGAACTCAAGACTGACCCCGTGATTAAGGCAATAGAAATGTAAAGCACGATGACAAGCAGAATTTCTCTGACCACTTTCTTGCTTATAATGAGCCTCATTCGTTTCAGGATGCGTGCCTGCTGTTCAACTATCTCTTCCAAATTCCTTTTTTGATGCTCATCCCGTAACGTTGTTAGGAACTCGGTGCTCCTATAAGGATTCGTTGTAGAAGAAATGGATGTAGAGGTAGAAGTCCCCATAGTAGCGGTTCTATCCTTCTCTCTAGACTTTTTAGTAAATTCTTCATAAAGAACAACAAATCTACCCACCTTTATTCCGCCAGCTGTAGAAAATGCTGTTCCCCCAATTAACATTATCAGAATCAAGAATATTTTTGCACCATAAGGAGTTGATTGAATATTCAAGTATTGAAAGCCTGAAGTAGTCGAACCACTAATTATATGAAATATCGAGCTGTAAATATCAACTTCGCCCAAAGATAACCAATAAAATACCATGATACCTACTACTAACAAAACGAGAAAAACTGCCACTTCGAGGGTAATTGCTCTCCTTGTCAACAGACCTTTCCTGCTGAATATGTGATAATGGAATGCAAAAGGCAAAGCCGAAAGAATCATTCCGACTGCCAATATGGCTAGACGTTCTGGATGTGCAGGAGTTATGATATCTGAGGCAGTAACGAACCCTCCACCTGTAATTGTTCCAAATATTAACAATATTGCGTCCAAGGGACCAGTTTGGCTGAAGGATATGATCACAAATATGAGTATCAAAGTATAGGCAGTAAAAATTCCGACTATGGTTATTATCAGCTCTCTTGCTCTGAGAAGACCTCCGCCAAGGACACTTTTCATTGCACTCAATTTGCGCTCGGGGAAAAAGAGGATCATTACCAAGTATACGAAACTTAGGCCTCCGACCCACTGAGTGTACGAATGATAAAAATTGAGGCTCCTTGGAAGATTATCGGGATTGCTAATAATTGACAAGCCTGTTGTTGTGAAGCCAGATACGCTCTCAAAGAAGCTATTTACAACTAGTGCTGACGGGCTGGTGTCGTTTCCAAAAGGATTGATATAGATGTATGGGATTGAGCCAAAAAGACTCAGAAATATAAAACCACTGACTACAAAGATTGAAGCTTGTTTGAGATTCATTGGGCCTTTCTCACCTATATTTGTCAGAAAGAACCCGGAAAAAGAAAGACCTACAACCGCGAAAAAAATCCCTATTGTACTTTCACTTTCACCAAGAGCTGTGCCAAGCAAAGCGGGAACAACAAGGAGTATTCCTGAGAACTGAAGCAGAATGCCAAGGTTCCCAAGGATAGACTTGTACTGCTCCCTCATTAGACTCCTATAACGGCTAAAGGTTCGGTCTATGACAGATGTCCTAACAGCATTTGCAAGGGCTTGTTGCGTGACTACTCCTAGAATTAGAGTGGCATCTGCCACAGGAATGCGCTTTATTTGATTGAGGCGCATTAGATGCAGGGCTTGTTGGACGGTTCCTTTTGGAGAAATGGTGACGAGGGGAGCAGACATGATGGATTTAAGAAAAACCTCATCGGAATCTTCGCCTCTCATCACTACCTTGTCGATTATATCACTGTCAGTGACTATTCCTGTGGGTGTATTGCCTCTTAGTACAATAATCGTATCTGCATTGTGAGATTGCATTTGCTTTACGGCTGAAGCCACACTCATATTCTCATCTAGAATTACAAATAATCGGTGCATATACGAGGTGATTCGTCTTTCCAATATGTCCTGCATGAGCAGTGATATACTCGAGTTGGATGACTGTGTGGTGTATTAATAATAACCTTTATGTCGAGAAATTGGAAGCAACAGGCCTGCAACAAGATACGACTAGTCTTGGAGCTGCAACATGTGAGCCGAGCAACAAACTGCCTAAAAGAAATGTCATATTTCATACTAAAGTATTGAAGTATCGAGACCTCTACCTCCCGATGATTGTGTGTCTCAACCCTATAGGTTTTTGTCGAATCCCTCTGGGGCCTGCTTTTTGTATCAGCAAGAACCAGCCGATTAATCCATGAACCTAAACGAAGTTATACAGCCGGTCAATCGAAACATTTCAATACCTTGACATCAATAGGGCCGATGGACAGACCGATATGATTTATGTCAATCAAGTAACGATAAGAGGCTGCTGTTACTTTTCTTGCTGACTATAAGTCTTCTTAAAATATGTAATAAAGAACAATGACCCGTGTCTAAAAAGTCAATTCATACCAATTTCAAGAAAGCGCCTAGCTCTGAAACCAGTAGTTCTCTGTGCTGTACGTAGATATCTTGCCACATTTTGGGCATCTCTCTGTCCTGTCCTCCAGTATTGGCGTCTTG
>DAINBL010000002.1:20140-24505 GCA_036732945.1 Nitrososphaera sp.
TATCTTGCCACATTTTGGGCATCTCTCTGTCCTGTCCTCCAGTATTGGCGTCTTGCCATATTCTAATTGGTCTATCTGGATCGTAGAAGGAAAAATGGAAGCACATTCCCTACATTTGACAACCAGTGTCATGTCTATCCCTTTCTAAGTTCTGAGGCGACCTGATAGAGATTCGGACATCCGTAGTTTTTAAAGAGGTAAATTTGAAGTCTGCCTGTTGATCGCAAATAACTTTTCTTGCATTATCTGCAGTTTTTGAATTGAAAGGCAGGTATGATAGTAAATGGTGGCGGTGATCTATCAGGCGACCTGACAGGCATTTTGGCTTTTTTCTGCTCTTCTTAGTTGCCATTGCGGTTATTCCTCTGACCTTGTGGTGTCACCCGCTGATGTTTCTCCTGATTTTATTTTTTCTTCATATCTATGCATTTCTTTTTTGATATCTTTGATGGCATCTGATGATTTTCGTTCCTCGACTGAATTATCTTCCACAGCTTTTTTATTATCTACAGAGTCTTTGTCCATCCCATTAGTAAATCAAAAAACTAGTTGAATGTTACATTGACTGATTGTTTTCTCTCATTTGTTCAAAAATTCGAAGGATAGGCAAGTAAGTCTTTCGACTCTTCGTGGCAAATGAAATCCCTGCTGTTGCTACCTATAGTCCATCTTGTAGAGTTGCAGTGCTTATTGAAAAAGTCTTAATCACTTTGTAAATGTGGAACATGCTATGACTATATCGGGCCTGGAACCAACTGTATGAAATGAATTACTTGGGGGCCTATGTGATCCGCACTGTAGCTCTGCCATTATTTTGGGATTCGTGCTCGTAGAGAATTCGAATTCCTATGGGCATGTTCTTGTATTATTATCTTCTAGCAATAGCAGTCCTCTGGGCTTTGTCAGATACTTGTGATTATTGGTAGGCTGTCAACAAGTAATTTTTTATCATACCAATTGCTTGAGTTAGAATACGAGAGATGAGGCTTCTAACCTATCACATACCGGGCTTTAACAAATATCTAGGAAGATTCTCAGCATAGGGTTCCTGCTTCCAGTGACAGCTCCAGCAAAAGCCACACCTTACGCAAGCAAACTGACTTCTTTTCTCACATGATTTGCACTCTCCATACTTGAGTGTTAAATTATCCCTCAGAAATTCATGCATAGTTTGCCACCTTTCAGTAATGCTACTGACGCTATCATTGATAACTTATAGTTTTCATTACTACCAATTACCGCTTTTTTGCAAAGAAATCTTTACTTTGTGCATATAGGTCAAGTTGCACTCAAAAGATGTTTAAAAAAAATGTTACTACAGCTAACTATCTCATATGCTCCAATAACTCCTCTCTACGACAAAATATCGCCTTCATTCCATATGGTATATTATCAAACAAAGAACATGGAACTCATTTACTACATCCTAGCAAAATTGTTCCTTACAAGCCTAGTAGAGTTGCTATTTTCTTGGGCAAAGCGTTGATGAGAATGACCGAGTCTTTAGCAGATTTTTGTTATAGCAATCGGAGACAATGTCTGCTACTGTTCTATAACAGACAGATCCTTGGATCTCGCTAGCGGCATCTAATGTATTTGTGCCAAGGACGTTAAAAATGCGTACATAAGGAATTGCATTATTCGTTATCTCTAGGGTTCTGCTGCGTCATATCCTCAAATACAATCAGGACGTAGCTCATATTCATAATGCTGGCAGTCGTCTCTGTTTTCACATTTTATCAAGAACACATTCTCGAGCTCTTGATTCCATCTGGCTTTTGGATCAATTAGAAGTAAACTTGGTATAGGCTGAACCGATATAAAATATCGATATAATTTCTCATTGTACTCACAGTCAAAACTGTTGTTGTCCTTCTCAGTATTCCAAGCATGAATGGTTAGCTGCATATATTATTACCGTTATATTCCTACAATTTCTCTTGTTAATATCATTAGAGCAAGATGCCTATTAGAGGTTTTGCAATCAACAAGTTGGCACTTTACCGAGGCCAAAATCTTGAGTCCATAACGCAGTTCATTTTATCTGCCGTAGTGATTGATGTCAAGGGCAGAGCACAAATGCAGTGATTTTATCATCATACATGACCTTAAAATATCTCTAGGTCTTGCGCTATAGGCCGCCCGAAACTAGTTTCTCCTAAAGCTCTTTTCCAAGCAGTTTATTTGAGTATGCATACTTTTCGTTCATGAGCGCATCTACATATTTTGGAAATACCGAGCTGTCAAAAGCAGAACCGTGCATTGGACATATCAATTTGGGACCAAGTTTTACTAGTTTCTGGACTGCTCTTTTAACAGGTTCTTCACTTGCAAATATCCCAACTATGCCGTAATATTGAATCATATCTTTTGATAAATCCTCAGAAATAACAGGCTTGTGTTGTCCTGGTTGAATGAAAAGGTCGGAAGTGAACAAAGACTTGGTGTTCTCTTCAAACATCATCATGCTATCCCAATGGTGAACATGGGGAGTCATAATAAACCTAAAAGTCCTTTTGCCTGTTTTCAGAGTTTCATCTTCCCAAAAAGAAATGTGATCAACCGGCACGTTATTCCAGCCTGAAAGATTTAATTTCGAAGTCACTTCACTGCATAGCAGTCTAGTTTTTGGTGATTTGAGAAAATCCATTCCTCCCCACTCATCACTCTCAAAATGTAAAAATGCAACATGCATGAGTTTCTCTAGCGGAATTACCTCCTTCACTTTCTCAGCGATTTTTTCATACATACCAATAGGGCCTGTATGAATCAATGTCGGATTCTCATCGTCAATCAAAAACTGGTTGAACGTAATTTGGTATCTTGGAACGAGACCAGATATTCTGTATATGCCGTCATTTATTTCAGAAATATCGACATCGACATCTTTATCAGCATAGAAGGTTCGGCTAACTTCTTCAGGCAATGCTAAAGTTATTTAAGTTTGATTATATAAAGAATTTCTTTCAGAATTGAATTATCAGGGTGTGAATTGTATTAGCCACAATATGGAAAGAAAAGGATATTCTCAGAGAAATAGCAACCAATCTTCAAGTCTGTACTTAATCCTACCTATACTGAAGAGATGATTCCTCTCAGATAAACTTTAGGTCTACATCAGCTCGTGTAGTGCCTCATATAGGTATAGTGTCATAATCCCCTCTGACTCAACTATCCTCATAGCTACGAATATAGCGCACCAGAATAAATATCTCGATTGAAATGCACCGAGGATATATTTCGCATTCGTATTATTATTTTCACAGGGATTTGCTCTCCTCCATTCATCATACAGCCTGAACCCCTCCCGCTTTACCAAGGCGACAGTATCAAGGGCTTCTCTGTAGCGGGGTGCCCTTCCATTCTTGGCAAGGGTATAGAGGTACTTTTGAGCCGCGCGATTAAGCTCTGTCAGATCACGCGATACTGTTGGTTGTGAGACCTGCAAGCAGCTGCTATCTGGGTCTCGTTATTCCCCTTCAAATGCAGTTCGTAGCACTGCTGTCTCTCCTTTGCAAAATTTCAAGCCTCTTTTGTGCTATTCGCGTTCAATCTTAAATTATTCAATTCTCTCTTTACAGTCGACGCTATTATGCATTATGGTTTTGGCTGTTAGTTAAGCTGCTGCTTCCTTTGGAGCAGGAAATTTCGTAGTATCAAATTCACTAAGGTTAGCGGGCATGAACACTTTCTCAAAAGTGCTCACGATATTTGGACTGGAAAAGAACCCAATAACCTTGGCTGTATTTGTACCTACATTTCGGAAATTGTGACGCTTCATGACTGGCACAACTCCAAGCTCTCCTCTCGATAGACGATCTTTCTCGTTGCCTATAGTCGCTTCAATCGTACCATCTACTACATAAACTATCTCTTCTGCGCTATCAGTATGAGCGCCAAGCTCTTTACCTGGTTCAAGTTCAAAATATACAGCTGCGCCACTCTTGGTTCCTACGGCGCTATAGAGAGCAAAATTCCCTGTGACTTTACGATCCGGATCGTCTTCTGCGCCATGCATTGCCATCTTATCTAGCTTGCCTACATTAACCTTTAACATGCGCAATGAACAACATTTACCATTTATATTTAAGAATTCCCGTGTATAGGTAGATCCAAGTCTTCTTACTTTGACACACCTCGCGCCGCCGCCTTGCTCCACCACATATTTTCTTTTAAGCAGGCCATGATGAAATGACGGTGGTACTGCTAGCTGTTGCCGTGATGGAGTGTATGTTATAACTTCTAATTGCTAAAACGTTACTATTTTATTTTTTATCATTATTATTGTAAGATTTCCTCGAAGCCTGACTATGGCTTACTGACCTCTAAACAATCGTCTATAGAAATAAGCTTAAGAGTTACTCA
>DAINBL010000003.1:0-22793 GCA_036732945.1 Nitrososphaera sp.
CAGCAGGCGTTTGCATAAAGGAACAGCGCAAACTTGTTCTGGTGCCAAGGGAGACCCCACTGTCAAAGATACACCTAAAAAATATGACCAAACTTGCAAGCACCAATGCGGTAATTTTGCCCGCCATGCCAGGATTTTACCACAGGCCAAAGACAATGGACGATCTGATAAACCATCTGGTAGGCAAGGTGCTAGATCAATTCAATATCGACCACAGTCTTTTCAAACGCTGGAGCGGAGGCTAGTAGAGAGTAATAAGAAAGTTGAGTATAAGGATTCATAATCTCGTGCACAACTAGTTAATTTAGGGTATGCAAGTGTAGGGGAATCTGCACACATAGCTCGATATCAAAAAAATGCTAACCGATCGGTTGACTTTATAGCCCCACTATCCTTACATTAAGAATCAGAGAACTTAATTTCGTCAGGATTTTCTTCCCACAGGCGCATCTTATCCATCTTGTCTTTCCTCTTTGCACCCTGCAGCATATTGTAGACGGTTTTGTGCATGCTGCCCTTGGCGAGCATGGTTATTGCTTCAGTTGTAAGCTTGATCTCTCTAAAGTTTCCGATAAGACATACAGTATGGCCATAGACAGACACATACGCACCGCTCAATTCTTCAATCATTCTACGCGCCTTGCCTCCTTCGCCAATTATCCTGCCCTTGACGCGCTCAAGGGCGTTTGAAGACTTGCCAGTGTAGTCATGCAAATCGATCTGTTGAAATATTAGCTCCTCGTCGTCAAAGAGCAGATAAGCTCGTTGTGGTGAGAACCCTCTCGAAATGGCGGTTATTACTTCGACGGCCCGAAAAGCTTCCAGACGATCAGCGGAGCTGTTGCCTATGATCATAGTATCGCCAGTCTCACTGTCGATCTCAATTTTGACGCCACATCGTTCTTCAATTTGCTGCTTTACTTTTCCGCCTTTGCCAATAAGGACGCCTATCCTCTCCTTTGGGATCTTGACCGCGTGCTGGAAGCTCATTATTTTGTATCGCCTCTAATCTTTTCTACAACTTGAGCAGTGTTGAGGACCTCGATTCCCCTCTTCTCAAAGAACCTGTTTATGTTCATGACATCACGTAATAAAAATTGTTTGGAATTTGGATGTAGGATATCGATAGAAGATCCAAAGTCAAACAACATGATGCCAAGGTCAGTCTTGAAAATGTTGTACTCTGACAAGTCAGCATGCACCAATTTGGCTTTTTGGTATAAAATCGTCATCTGCTCAATTACCTGCTGATAGTCGTTCAATGTGATATCTTCGGTACTTATTAGTGCCGGAGTAGGATTACCTTCGCTGTCACCTACAAACTCCATCACAAGCACATTTTTCTTGACTGCTATCGGCAAAGGCACCCGCACTCCTACGGCGTGAGCTGTCCGCATGTTCTTGAACTCCTTTCGAGCCCATGTCATTATAAGGCTGCGAGATCCCCGCTTTAAGTCAGAAAATCGAGGATCACCGGCGATGTACTGCATGCGCTTTTTGAACTCGGCGCTTACTGTGAGATATATTTTGACTATTCTAAGTGAGCCATCTGGCGCAACTGCAAGGTATACTTTAGACTCTTTACCTGCTGCAAGTGAGCTCTGGATATATTGTATAATGCCATCGCTCCTCAGTTCATTTATTGTCAAGAGAGTGGATATGTCAAATACATTATCGAAAACGTCGTAATCTTCAGACATCTTGTTTAGGAATCTACTTTTGCGTTCATTCTTTGAGAGCCGTCTATCAGCTCGGGCTGCGGCCTTGTACGTGTCCTCTCTTGGCAGCTGCTCGTCAGGCTCCTCTTCTGACAACATGCAAAAGTTAGTAGTCTTTTGTTATATGTGTAATGCCAGCACGTGCAATAACATTCAAACCGCTTACAAATCACAGGAAAACACAGACTCATCTTCTTTCTTTCTCTAGTCACTTCGATGCTTACCTGAAATTATGCCAATGATAGAAAAAATCTGAGAAGGCAAAGGGTAGATACAGGGGAGAGACCTTTATGAAAGGAAGAGAGGTGGAGAAGAGAAAGCAAAAGATACTGATCAACATAGAAAATAGAAAATCAATTCTGTACATTAGAACGTTTCTATATCTCGCTGATCTCCCATTGACATGGGAGAGAGAGTTTTGTCAGTGATGAAATTTGTAGATCATGAGAAAAGGCACGCCAGCAATTTTCTTTATACTAACCTCTTTTGCCAGCTTCATCTCAATTGCCTGTTTTACTATCCTGTTGCCTACAAGGTTTGCTATGTCACATTTCTGGAGAAGCTGCCGGGCATAGGGCGGCTCGATCACTTCCTGTTGATAGTATTCCTTTGTAAGGTGGACTACAAGCCCATTCTGTTCCAATTTTGTCCCAATCAAGTCGATATCGCAGATGTCGACCATCATTGAGCCTTGGTAGCGCATAGTTCTCGCTGCATAATATGACAACTGTCGCTAATTGGCAGCACTGCATAATGAGGGTTTTGCTGCCATCAGATGTAGGTTTCAACCTTGATGTCAAATGATCCGCCTTCGCGCTTCTGGCGGTTGGTGACAAACCCAAGTGGGCTTAGGATTGAAATGACTGCATCGATCGTTCCGGCGTAGCCGCATATGTGGAAGAAAGAATTTTCAGGGGTAACTTTTTCGCCAACTACTTCTTCAAGTTGGGATTTGCAACCATCTTTGCCTACAAGTAGTGTCTCCACTCTACCTACATTTCCCCTCCAGTCACGGGACAGCTCATGGTCCGGTCTGCTTACTGTCGTCAAGTATTTGAAATTTGAATCGCTTGCAGATATGTTCTTAAGCATGTCATAGTAGCCAAGCTCCTGGACGTATTTTGCCCCATGAAGCAGTACTATTTCTCTTTTTGACTTAATGTTTTTCAAATGAAGGACATAGCTGATAAAAGGGGCAAGACCTGTTCCTGATGCAATCAATACCAGCCGTCTTGTGTCTAGAGTACCATCGGCCTTCTTGTCCTCGATGGTGAATGCGCCGGCAGGGTTGCGCCAGTAAATGAGATCCCCTTCAAACATTTTGAAAAGTGTGCTTGTAAATTTGCTCATTGCGTATTCTGATGCAGACTTTATGTAAAACTCGAAATACTTTTTTTCTTCAGGAGGCGACGATAGTGAGTATGGCCTGTATGTTATATTGTGATGACCATTCACTTTCAGCCCAAGTGCCACGAATTGGCCAGCTTTAAAGTTAGGCACAGGTCTTCCATCGGCTGGCTGCACCCTGATTATTGCAAGATCTGGAGTCAGGTTTTTGTGATAGATTATCTTTCCTATATGAGGCGGCACCTGTTCACCTAGACTCATATTTACGAGGTGTGGGGTTACTTGGGTATATGTTGATATCCTTTTTATTAGAGGATACCAGAGTTATGCTGGTTTGGCGAGCAAGAAGGGCATAGCCATAACAGCAACCATTGCAGCAGCAATAGTTGGCTCGAGTTTTCTGATATGGCTCATACCTCAGAGTAGCCCTGGCAGCATGGTGGAGCTCCCCCGTGACGACGACGAGATCCTTTCCGATGTATATTCTAGGCATCAGAGCCTTGCAACCAACATTCAGTCAAAGTTTGATCAATGGAAAAGTGGCGAGGTGGTGACTACTAGTGACATGCTGAGCCAGATAAGCCTTGATCGATCAGATATACAAAATATGCGGCAGCAGCTTGATAGTGCCTCGCCAGCTCAAGAATGGCAACAAAGCTATGGCTTCTACATTCAGGCACTTGACAGCTTTTTGAAATACCTTGACAGGATGCAAACAACAATTGAAAAGAATGACGGAATGCTTGATTCCACTGTTAAACTAGACGGTCTAAAGCAAGAATGGGAAGGCTATGTCGACGATTCGATAAATGCCATGCCCATCTAGCTCAGGACATCAAGGATCGAGTCGATCCTTGCATCTGTCTTGAATGCGCTAGTATTCAGTGCAGTCTTTGACGCTACAAAGCCGGCAGCGTGCAGTTTTTCAAGGATCCTTTGCACTGAATGTGTATTTGATTTGAGCTTTGATGAAATTTCATCAGCCCGGAAATAATACGGTATTTCGCTTGCTTCTTCCGCCGCCGCTTCGAGCACCTTTTTGCATTGTCTATCAGGGTCTTGCTCTAACATTTTCTTGACGAATTCTTTGTCATGTAGCGGCCCTGTCCACAGCTGGCCTCCGACAGCCAAGCCGGTGTTGCACAGCTCGCATTTACCTTTCCCATATTCTTTGGTATTGAAACGATGGCCACACTGGAAGCAATGCATTATGTAGCCTATGCTTTTATAAACATCATTTGCCTGGCTACTGCTGACTGACATTTTTATGTAGATGCGAAGATAGTGCTTAGTGGAATGTACAAATACTGGCTTGATCGCAAGTTCTAGCCTTGAGGCGGTCAATGCAGCAAGTGAGAGTAGCAGCCGAATTGCAGTTTCATTGCCATAGCTATTGTTGAGCGGCCTGCCATAGTAGCGGCGTAGACAGACTTTAGGGTAAACTCCCCACAAGACTGCAGTGTCTGTTGCAGTTATCGAGACAAGCCCGCCGTCGAGCACAGATCGTAGTACGCAGTCTACATGCCTAGCAGGAGTGCCGAAAGGGTCTAGGTCAACTATGGAAAAGCGATTACCCTCCCTGTCGCCTTTTAGAAGGAACTTGCATACCTCGTCAATTGAGAAATGGCATCGGCCGGTTACAGAGTTAAGGTTAGCGGCCTCTTTAGCAGCTTCTATTGCAATAGAGTTAATGTCATTGCAGTAAACCTGTTCTACCTCCGGGATCTCGACTGCAACCCTAAGAGCACGCGCCCCAATGCCGGTGAATGAATCGGCAAATGTCTTTTTTTTTCCAGAGGATGATGTGGAAAAAGCACTGTAGGCCAGTATTGAGAGGTCGCGGTTAAGCTTGGCAGCAGGGTTGAAGAAGGCAGGTATCTTTGAAGGAACTTTGGCGGTAAGCGAGGAGCTTGGAACGATAAGTATTGTTTTACCTTCAACGGTCCTGACAAATTCTGCCATATCAGAGCTCTGCATTAACGCATTATTTATAACAGCAGAAAAGACTGTATTTCTGTTTTGCAAGCACAAATAATAATATAAATACCCTCAAACGAGTATACAGTTTGACAATTTTGTCATGGCAAGGCAACAGCATTCTGGTTGGAGGCGTTGACGAAGCAGGCCGCGGCTCTATCGTCGGCCCCCTTGTTGTTGCAGGGATTAGTATCCGAGAGTCAAAGATTACTCTTTTGCGCGATATGGGCATCAGAGACTCAAAGGCTCTGAGCCCCAAAGTGCGTGCCAGACTTTTTGGCGAAATAATGAAGATCATCGACTCTGTTTGCATCTACAAGATAGACCCTGTCGAAGTTGATGGTAGTGTATTACTCAGAGGACTCAACAGGCTAGAGGCAAAGGTTATGGCCAGTGTCATCAATACTATCGGAGCAGAGGAAGTCTATGTTGACTGCTGTGATGTCAACCCGCAGAGATACAGAGAATACATGGAATGCCATCTCACGTGCAAGCCAAAGTTATACTCGATGCATCATGCAGATGTGATTAATATGGTCGTTTCGGCTGCATCAATAATTGCCAAGATAACAAGAGACCAAGAGATCCAGCATATACGCAGCAGATATGGAAGCATAGGCAGTGGCTATCCCTCGGATGAGCGCACAATGCGCTTCATTCGAGACTGGGTAGCCAAGAATGGCTCTGCTCCAGAGTTTACAAGAAAGTCGTGGAAGCCTCTACGAATAATGCTTGACGAGATAACCCACCGCAAGTACTAAGAATTGTAGATGCAATATATCATGCCGTGATCCCTGTCAAAAGGCTCGAGGTTAATTATCTGATCTATCTGAAAACCATTCTCCTTCAGCTTAGTTGCCTCCTGTGCCACTACCACTCGTGGATCCATTGTCACATCTATGCTCCTTGTCTTGACTACCAACATCATTATACCTCCTGTCTTCAAATACATCGAGCAATTTGCTATCGCAATGTCTGTCTGGTCAGGCTGGGCAATGTCGCAGTAGATGACGTCTACTTTGCCGAATACTGCAAAATATGAGTGGGGTTTTCTTGCATCTTCAAGTATTGGGAGCACATTCTTGCGCTTTGAAGCGACATTTTCGATAAGTTCCCTTGCAACCCTTGTCGCCGGCTCGATTGCAAATACTAGGCCGGATAGCCCAACGATATCAGATATATGGCTCACAGTTGTCCCAGTAGACGCACCAAGATACAGTACTTTGCTACCAATCTTTATTGGCATATTTTTCATTCCCTTTTTGAGGGCAGCTGCAAGCTTGCTTCTAAAAGGATCCCAAATCCTGTATTCCTCGCCCTCATATTTCACTAGCTTTTCTCCATAGACATTGTTTCCCTTTACTAGGTTGAGTGTGGAGACATTCTTCTCGCCATTT
Source organism: Nitrososphaera sp. (assembly GCA_036732945.1). Taxonomy (GTDB): domain Archaea; phylum Thermoproteota; class Nitrososphaeria; order Nitrososphaerales; family Nitrososphaeraceae; genus Nitrososphaera. The sequence goes on from DAINBL010000003.1 coordinate 6,440, forward strand.
ATTGAAATCCATTTAATAGCGTCGTCGCTTTCCAAATCTCATTCTTCTATCCTTCTTCTTTCTCTTATCATGTTTATCTCTTGCCACATCACGGCCGCCTCTATACTGCTGCTGACGCTGGATGTGCTCCTTGTATTTTCTGTCCCGCTCCTTCTCCGGCATTGGCTCCCGGTATTTCTCTTGTATTTCATTGATGCGAATTTTTAGCTTACCATAAATGGTGCTGTCCTTGCCGTTGTGGCGGTAATAGTCGATCCTTGCAGCTATTGCGACCTTGGACGCAACTGCTCTTGCTATCTTACCTCGCTGCCACTTGGGAGCAGAATGAATGAGAGGATGCTGGAACAGCAACCCGTGCTTCGGCGGCCGGGCGCCTGTCTTAAGAGCACGGAACAGTGCCTTTTCTGCACCTAGTATCTGGATTGTGCTCGCTGGCAATCTTGCGAGTCGCGCCAAACTGCCGGCCTTTGAGATTATCCTTGCACCCACTGCTGCGGTTAGTAATTCTTTTACGTTCGGAGCTACGGTTTCCATCGCGGCTTCAATATGGTCTGCAAGCACCCTGCGCAGATCCGACTGCGCAATGACCTCATCTGCAAGCCGCTTGACGATTGCAAGGTTTTCCGGCGTCATGTCGCCACCTTTGCTGCGCTTTGCCGCGTCAAGTATAACTTCGACCTTTTTGTCCTGCAAGCCGATGCTTTGTAAAATTTCTACAATGATATTCTCCCGCAAACCGGCTCTGCTCACTATCTCAGCGTACACACCAAGGCTTGAGACAAGATTGTCAAGCTCTGGAAAGTGGAGTCCGTACCACTCCCTCATCCTTGCGCCCACAGTGTTGATTATTTTGTCAAGCTCATCTAGTGCATTGATTGACTGTATGATGTGAAGATCGAGCTTCTCGGATGCCTCCTTTACTCTTGACGACGAGAGGTTTATGGCAAATTCCCGGAGGGCTTGCATTGCGTCCTGCTCATTGTTGGCAAAGCCGGCCTTTACTATAAGAGTTGGCTTGCTGTTTTGGATATACTGCTGCTGATCCTCTGACATCAGTTGACTATTCAAGCCGGCCTGTCGTAATACGGCAACAATGCTTGCATCATTTGTTGATACAGGCTCAAATGAGCGCAATTTTTCAATAAACCATCTTATTTCATCAAGGTTCACTCCGCTCTTGAGCAGCCTATAAGACCTGATTGCATTATCGAACTTTTTTGACACTACGAGGCTGCCACCTCCGTCAAATGCGGCCATACCAAGTTCCAACAGGACTACAGAGCAGGTGTTGTTTGCCATTTGAGAACCTTCAACAATTAGCTAATAAAAAATGTTAGCATTATTAAACAAACATGCATGATCATCTCTGCATAATGGGTCTGACAGACAGTGATAGAAAGGAGCTGGAATCGCTTATCAAGGCAGCTAGCCGTGATCCAAAGATGCCAATAGGGCTTGCGCGCAAGATGATGCCAAATCAGGGCGACATAGAGGATTTTGCATATGGCCTTCTCTCCGGCATGGTCATGGGCAATTTTATTGCCCAGTTTCAGAATAGGAATGCAAGGCAGCCAGACAAGGACGAAATCATAGACATTTTGTCGATAATGATGTCCGAAATGCCGCGCCTTCGTATGTCAATAATGGAAGAATTTGATATGCGTTAGAGTGTAAAAGTTTATCTAACGAATGACATGATTACCTTCTGCATTGCTAGATAAGGATAAGTCTAGGCTGCCCGTTGCCATTAAAGATGTTATAATCATTGGCGTCGGCGTTGTTGTGGTCTGGCTTGGCATTTGGTTGGTGTTTGGTGCTAACCCCTTTTACGTTGTCTCAAGCGGCAGCATGGAGCCGGTCCTCAAGGTTAATGACGTTCTTATTGTGAGAGATGGAGGGTCTTGGGAGGGCCTCACGATAGGAGACATCATAGTATTCAATAGGCCGATAGGGGAGGACAGAGTCATAGTCCATCGTATCGCTGATATTGATGTGGATAGGGATGACGAAAGGATCGTTAGGACAAGAGGAGACGCCAATCCTGCATCAATACCAGGTACCGACTACCCGATTAAGCAAGACGATTACATTGGCAAAGTGATCTATGTTATCCCCGGCATCGGGGTAATAACAAAAGTGATCAGTCCACCTGTCAACTATATCATAATTGCGATCATCCTTGCGATCTTGTTCTTTAACAGGCTGGGCAGAAAAAAAAACAACAACAGCGATAAGGACGCTGCGCCTGCTGCAGCCGATAGTTCCGACAAGCCGCCGGTATGAAGACCAAGACTGAATACCTCACATTTAACACGTCAACTAGGCGCGCGTTTATCAATATCACATCACTGGTTGCAAAGATAGTGACAGAAAGCGACATCAAAGAGGGGCTCTGCCTTGTCAACGCAATGCACATTTCTGCTAGCGTCTTTATCAATGATGACGAAAACGGCTTGCACCAGGATTTTGATAGATGGCTTGAGAAGCTTGTGCCCTACTCTCCGCAAAGCTACCTGCACAATCGCACAGGCGAGGATAACGCTGATGCTCATCTGAAGCGACAGATAATGGGACGTGAGATAATAGCAGCTATAACAAATGGCAAGCTTGATTTTGGGCCGTGGGAGCAGATATTTTATGGAGAGTTTGACGGCCAACGGCAAAAACGGGTACTGGTAAAGATAATCGGTGAATAGCTACCATCAGATAGGAAAACTTGCACTTCTTTGGAGCTAAAATTTTACAAATTGCATTCATATTCTTGATAAGTCATTTTTATTGAAAATTGTAGCAAGCAGGTATATATATAGCGCCTTTATAAAGGCGCATATGCCGCAGACCAAGCCAATTGTAAGCATCGAGAACGTCGTAGCTTCTGCTACAGTGAACCAGACTGTCAACCTCAACCTCATTACTCAGATATTTCCAGATGTGGAGTATCATCCTGATCAGTTCCCCGGCTTGGTTTTTAGGCTCAGGTCACCCAAGACTGCGACTTTAATATTTAGCTCTGGCAAGATGGTCTGCACAGGCGCCAAGTCAGAAAAGATGGCAATTCAGGCGGTCAAGAGCGTTGTCTTGAAGCTTAAAAAGGGTGGAATACCACTTGAGCATGAGCCTCAGATTGAGATCCAAAATATAGTGGCATCGGCGAGCCTGGGTGGCAAGATCCATCTAGAGCTTGCCGCAAGAGTGCTGCCGCGGAGTATGTACGAACCCGAGCAATTCCCCGGTCTTATTCATAGGATGCTGGATCCCAAGACAGTCATACTGCTGTTTGCATCCGGCAAGCTGGTGTGTACAGGCGCCAAGAAAGAAAGTGAAGTATACCGCGCCGTGCACAATCTACACACACTCTTAGAGGAGAAGAATCTAATGATCTATGAGGGTTAGTTAGTCTATTTCGTACTCTCCCTGTGTAACCATTTGTTTCAGTACCGACTCCAGTGCATTTTCGTCTATTAAGCCTGCCTCATATAGAGCGTTTACAATGTCGTTGATGCCTGCCACCGCGCTCAGTCTTACTCCCATCTTTTTCAATTTGTCTTCTGCACCCTCATGCCGGTCTACAAGTGCCACCACGTCTTCCACGATACCGCCGTTAGCCCGCATTATGTCTACCGCGCTGCTAATGGAAGTACCGGTGGTTGCAACATCGTCTACAATGATAACCTTTGAACCCGGCTCTAAGAAGCCTTCAATCATTTTGTGGGTGCCATAGACTTTAAGCTCTTTTCGAGCATAAATGAAGGGTTTATTCATTTCATAGGCTAGGGCAGAGCCAAATACAAGCCCAGAGGTGGGCACCGAGGCAAGGGTATCAAACCGACCTATCTTTTCTATCAATATGTTTTTCAACGCATTTATACCCAGCCGGAAGTATCCCGGAAAGCTGGGCAGCATCCGCAGGTCGATGTAGTAAGCGCTCTGTTTGCCACTTGCAAGAGTAAACACCCCAAACCTCAGAGAGTTGCTCTTGAGTAGAAATGAAGCAAACTCAAATACAAAGTCCTTAGGCGGTGTTGGCACATCGTACATTTAAAAAAGGATTTATTTTAACCCTTCATAACACAGAGAAGACTCTATGCCGGAGATTTGGCTAAGGTACGGCACTACTGATGTGGTGCTCGACATCAAGTTTGAAAACTTGGCAAACCATATCTCTTCCACGTTTCAGGTGCCACAGGAACAAGACATCAAGGCAGCATTAACATCGGGCGTGCCCTTAACTGATAAAATGCTTTTTCTAGGGTTGTCTGGCTCAAAGGCTGCGGCCAAGATTATAATGATGCTTGCAGAAGAAGCCGGCACAAGAGGGCTCAGCTTTACAATCGATGTTCCACACAAGATCGCAAGCACGCTGCGCTCCAACTTGAATGGCATCGAGACGATCTCAATCAATCGCATAGGCTACCAGTCACTCAATGAACGAATGGCCAAGTTCCAGAACACTATCATTGTTTCAAGTGTTGCATACGATCCGCTGTTTGGATTTGCAGGTGCGCCGACTACTCTACTGCGTAACTTGTTTGCAGACAGAATGGCAGAAGCGTTCAAGGCAAGAAAGGACAACAGGCCGACACCAGGAGTTGAAGGAGATCCTCTCAAGGTCGCCACTTCTGCAGTTGAGAGCATACCAGCCGCATCTGTTGAGCTGGTGGCTAATGGTGACAATGTGGTGGGAATCCATATCGGAAGCATCAACGAAGCGTTTGACAAGGCAATTGCGCAGCTTCATTCAATCTCAGTCGTTGAGGCTGAGCCGGCCAAATGTGCCATAATAAGTGCAAGCGATGAAGCCAGCACACATTCTACGCTTGCCAGCGCGCTCAACTCACTTTGGAACTCTGTCCATATTGTCAAGGAGGGCGGCACAGCAATACTGCTTGCAGAAACCCGCGAAGGAATTGGGGGCGGAGCACTGCAGATGTTCATAGAGGGCCAGCTGAAGCAGGAGCAGCTGCAACTGAGCCCCTATATCAATGGCCTTGAACATTTGCTGTTCATTGAAGAGCTGCGGCTGAAATATGATATAGGGCTTGTCTCTACCTTGCCCCATTATTACGCCAAGACAAAACTTGGTTTTACCACCTACTCTGGCACAGAGGACATCTTGCAAAAATTGCAAGAAAAGCATGGCAAGAACTTCAAGACGCTCGTCTTATCAAACGCGGACATAACCCTGCTCAAGCCCAAGGCAGGATAGAGCTTGGGATCGGTGCAATCACTATGGCGAGGCCGATGGCTATGAAAAAAAGTATTTTGCGTTTTTGAGACAGGGGTGTGACATCATCTAAGGGAACGTTACTAGGAATCCTCTGGCTAAGTATCAGGACTAATATTGCCATCGGCCAAAATCTCATCAGGAACAGTGCTCCTATGCCTGCATAGGTTATAATTCTGTGCCAACGCTCTCCAAACATAGCACGAGCAAGATGCCCGCCGTCAAGCTGCCAAGCAGGGACTAGGTTGATGAACGTAAGTGCAAATCCTATCCAGGCAGCAAAAAGAAGAGGTGACATTACTAGAACCATGTTATCCACCACCTTGTCGGTCATATGGAGTGTGGCGATCATGAGCAGGCCAGTATCGAATGAAAATAGCATGTCTTCATCAGATAGCCTCTGGTAGTCCTCTAGAGGTATGAGGGTAGATATAGCAGAGCCATAGATTGATACAATTATTGTAATTATTAACCCTGCAATTGGTCCAGCAATACCTACGTCAAACATGACATTTCTATTGGGCATATTGCTCTGTTGGGTTATCAAGGCGCCAAATGTCGGTATAAAGCCGGGAACACCCGGTATAAAGTATGGCCACGATGCCTTGATATTATAATGCTTAAGAGCTATCATATGTCCAAGCTCATGTATACCCAGTATGCCCATGAGCGACATCGTGTAAGCTCCTGCAAGTAGGACAGGATCACTTACGTGGGCCTTTGCAAATATACTGCCTGAGCGCATGAGGCCGTCGTAGAATACAAAGGTGACGGCAATTGCAAAGAATATGAGATGCAAAGGCAATTTTCTTTTGGCTCTAATCTTTTGTTTTGGAACCTTAAATACGGCGATAACTATGCCATCCTCTATCTGGAGTCTTATTGTAGATGACAAGGCAGGCATAAGTCTTGAGAAATATTTCTGCCTTCTGGCAGTGGGGACCATGCCGATCTTGCTCAAAGAGCTGAGCAAGATCGGGAATTTATCCTTGATGTCAGTATCGACTACCAGGAACTCAATGTAGTCCTCCCTGACATTCAGCTGTGTATCTTTTAATGTAAAGAGTGATGAAACTATTGGAACTACACGAGAATAATCGCTGTTCAGGAAAGTAGTGGCCACTGGAGATTTCTTTTGAGGTAATCCAATTAAAATATTGTTATCCTGCTGAGAGCATGTAAGGTTAAATAGTGTGTTTCTGCTGTGTAGTTGTTACTTTGCAAACGGCTCTGCGAAAAGTGGGCGACTATGTCATACGCCGCTGCGAAGGGAGTGATCTCCAAGCGGTAATAGATATTAACATCGCCGCTCTGCCAGAGCACTATTCAGACTACTTTTTTGAATCGATTCTGCGAGAGCTTCCAGAGGCGTTCATAGTTGCAGAGCTGAACGGTAAAATAGTCGGCTACATCATGTGCAAGATCGAGTTTGGGTTTTCGAACTTTCGCAAACTAGGCTTTGTAAAGAAGGGCCATGTGGTTTCTGTTGCAGTGTTAGAAGAGCACAGAGGCAAGAGCATTGGCAAGGCACTAATGGTTGAAGGAATTAACGGCGTGATGTACAGAAAAGCTGACGAGATATATCTAGAGGTAAGGATCAGCAATACAAGCGCAATCAAGATGTATCAGAAATTGCGTTTTGAGATAAAATCCAGGTTGCGATCTTATTACAGGGACGGGGAGGATGCCTACCTTATGGCGCTAGAGCTGAGCTAAAGAATTATTAAGATGCTGTAAATGCCTTTCCGCTATGAATGTTAAAATGAAGGGAAGCAGAGGAGCTGGTGCTGCCCTTCTTTTTATTTCTATTGCAGTGTTTATCGTTTACACCTATTTCCTATTTGGAACAGAATGGGGTATGTTGATGCTGCAGTTTACCGCCTTAGTTGCAGTAGCAATCCTTCTGACGGTGCTTGGATGGATAGGATATACAATGCTTACAGCACCAAGGGAAGAGGAAAAGCAGGGCTAGTTTTCACTGAAATATCAGCCACTATCTGGTAGATCCTTGGGCCTACTCCTCTCACCACTCTAACCTGCTGCACAATATGGTTGTATTTTACAAAAGCGTTGTGCGCGTCCTTTAACCCTAGCTCCTGGCCTGTCTTTTTGTTGTCGGCCCTGACATGAATGAAATAATGCACAACACCTTTTTTCTTGATCGCAAGCACTGCAGAATCAACGAACTCTTTTGCTCTCTCAGGGAGGGGCATAAGCACTCTGTTGGCCTGACCTGCAAGTTGATCTTTGATTACTTTAGCAGCATCGCCATGAATTGAAACAACCCGGTCCTGTACCTTGTTCAACTTAGCATTTGCCTCGCACAATTCTGCAGCAACAGCGTTAGAGTCGATGCTATAGACTTTACATGTCTTGTTCATTCTTGCCATCAGAATCGAATAGGTGCCCACGCCTGCGAACATGTTGACTATGGTTTCGCCTTCACCCACCATGTTTGCAATCCTGAGCCTTTCCGTTGAGAGCCGGGGTGAAAAATATGTTTTGGCAACGTCTACTCTAAATCTACAGCCATGCTCCTTATACTCTGTAATTGTCCTGTTCTCGCCTGCAACAAACTCCAAGTCACGGACACGATAATCGCCTTTCACGGGCGAGACCTGAGCAAAAACCACCTTGGCAGTCTTAACATGAGCAAGGATCATGTCAGCTATAAGCTTCTTTTTTGGCAGTAGATCATCAGGTATCTTGATGATTACGATGTCACCTATCTGATCAAATGCAGAATAAACGTGTGTGACTTCGTCTGATGACAGAATGCTTGATAGCTTATTTTTCAGCATTTGCGGCATTTACTTATTCTTCAGGTAGTAATAGTTACCAGATTCCTTCTGTTCACGGTCTAGCCTGCCGCCCTCTTTGTTGACCCGCGGCCTACCAGTTGTTTCGTCACGCCTGTATGTAATTGAGAGTGCCTTCAGAAAGCGGTTCATACCCTCCTCTTTTTTAATGGGCGCAGTCGCAGAGCCTTCAAGACCCGGACGTCCTTCAAATATCACCAAGCTATCTGCCACCAGATCGATCAGCTGTATATCATGGTCAATAATAATTGCTGACTTACCCTGAGCCCTTACAAAGCGTTGGAGGAACTTAGCTACTGCTATCCTGTCTTCTGCGTCAAGAAATGCAGAAGGCTCGTCCAGTGCGTAAATATCTGCTTGGCGCAACAGTGACGCTGCGACTGCGATCTTTTGAAGCTCGCCACCGCTCAGGTTTCTGACACTCTTTTCATAGAGTTTCTTTACACCCATTGGAATAATGATCTGCTGTTCTACAGATGATCCTTCAATTGGGTTCAGATATGCCATATACAATAGTGACCGTACGTCACCATCGTACTCTTGGTTCAGGTACTGCGGCTTGTAGGAGATAGTGGCGCCGACATCTATTTTGCCCGAATCCGGCTTGTCCACGCCTGCCAACATGCGCATAAAAGTAGTCTTGCCAAGTGCATTGGCACCAATGATTCCAATTATCTCACCTCTTCTTATCTTGCCCGCTGCCACATTGAGTTTAAATGACGGAAATGACTTGGTCAAGTCGCAATAGCTGGCAATAGAGACATCCATAAGGACATCTTCGTTTGATGAAGTAATGTCAAATCTGAACGCTTTGTCTCGAAAGCGGATGTTTTCAGCAGGCAAAAAGCCTTCAAGGAAATTGTTTATGCCCACTTTTGTGCTCTGCATGCCAGAAACGATGCCATATGCTCCAGGCTCACCGTAAATGATATGGACATAGTCTGACAGGTAATCAAGAAGTGTCATATCGTGCTCTACAACCATCACATTCTTGCCCTGCTCCGCCAACTCCCTTATCACCTTGGCAACTGTAAGCCGCTGGTAGACATCGTTGTACGATGATGGCTCGTCAAAGAAATAATATTCAGCATCTTTTGCGGCAGCTATAGCCACTGCGAGTCTCTGAAGCTCGCCACCGCTTAGCTGTACAAGGTCGCGATCCAAAATGTTCTGCAGGCCAAGTTGCGATATTAGCTTGTCAGCCACTTTGCGCTCATCATATCTCTTTAACAGTTCCTTTGGAGTCCCTTTGAATGCCTTTTGTATGAGGTAGACAAGTTGCGGCTTGATTGAAGCGCGCATCGTACCATTTGCTATTTTTTCAAAATGGGATTTCATTTCAGTTCCTTGATAATATTTCAGAATCTCATCCCAAGAAATGTCTTGATCATATCTCCCAAGGTTGGGCTTCATATTGCCCGACAAAATGTTGACAATTGTAGACTTGCCCATGCTGTTTCGTCCAACCAAGCCAACAACTGCACCCTTCTTTGGCGTCGGCAGGCGATAGAACCTAAATGAATTAATGCCATATTGATGGATTTTATCTTCAGAGAGCTCTTTTGCAAGGTTGACAATTACTATGGCATCAAAAGGGCACTTCTTGATACAGATACCACACCCAGTGCATAGATCCTCGGCTATCACAGCTTTGCCATCATCAGGGCGCTGGATAATGCATTCGCCACCGGTCTTGTTTACTGGGCAGTAGACGATACATTCCAAGCCACATTTTTTTGGCTGACATAACTCCTCGTCAAGTACTGCAACTCGGTGAGTAGTTTCTGCTTCAGAATTGCCCAATTATATGTAATTTTTGCAATGAAGCGTTATATACATACCGCTCCAAGCATGACAATTTTCAAAGATTTTAGGCTCGCTAGACCATGTAATTTGCTAGATAAATTTTTAGATATACACCTATACTCACCCTCCAGTACCCTTACTAAGACTTCAGCAATCAAGGAAGTACTTTTTCATAACATCTGACATCTTTATCTTGCTTGCCACTTCCTTACGGTAGATTTCCCCATGCTTGTCCCTTAAATGCTTCAATGCAAGTCGGACCTCGTCACCACAAAGCTTGCACTTTGCCTTTCCAAACATTCTCAGATTATTTTGCCTTCAATTGCTTTTGAGCCTTCGGTTTGATTGACCTCTATGGTGCACATGGCGCATTATGATATAGCTTTCTATGTGCATTTTTAGTTATTTTCTGTTAAGTCAAAACTATATGGGCCCTGGAACTGTTGGTAGTAAGAATCCTATAACTGTGGCAGCTATCCATACTACCGCTGCTATCACGAACGCTTTGAACCATCCAATGTTATAGACCATCTTAAGCGCTATTAGCCAAATTATGCCGCCTACTACTGCGGATAGGAGTCCGTTGCCAAAAATGTAGTATACCACAAAATAGATGACTGTACCAATAAGAGCGGTGACAAATGCCCGCCCTATCCCTTCCTTTTGTCCAAACAGCTTTGTAGTAAGGTAGATTATAATTGTCGAAATGACAAGCCCCACTATGAATATGAGAGCGGATAGCGAGTCATTTGTCATATTCGCATCCATGTTTTTTGAGCAAGAGATTATTTAATTCTCATGATGTCTCTGCTTCTATTGGAGCAACGTTAAATTAGCCCTTTGACGACTCCTATCATAAGCCGGTCATAGCGGCAGGGTGCGACCCGGTCCCATTCCGAACCCGGAAGTCAAACCTGCTGTCGCTGCTGTGTTACTGACCTGCGAGAGCGGTTGGGAAGCAGCAGTGCTGGCATCTTTCTCTCACTACTTTTCAGCATAATCTCCCAAGCGTATTGTCTTGACTAATTGCCTGACATTATATCCTATCCGGTCTATTGCTGGGAAGGCGGACGCAAGGCCGGCCGGGTCCCATGCCTGTGTTTCTATGACGCAGCAATAATTTGCTGCTTTTATCATTATGCTTTTCAATTCTTCCTTCATTATGTTTCTTGCAAGATCCTTCGACAATACGGCGTCTTTTGCCAGCATGTTTGCGATCACGCCGCCACTCCATCCCATGTTTATCACCTTACCGCCGGACAGCGTATAGTACGGTGCAGCATCGAGCAAGTTGTGTGCATTGTCGTCGGTATCGAAAATAAAGTCATTTTCTACAAGACAGAAGATATCATAGAATGGCCCCATGCGCACTACTTCCTCTATGCCGACGAAATCGATGCTGCCGCTCATTATCCGGACAAAGCCATCCCTGTTTGAAAGCCATCGCTCAAAATACGGTCTTTTCATCAGATGCACATCCGGATTCATGCTGCCTATTCTGCAACTAAAGCCCTGCTCTTCAAGGGCTTGCACAAGTGCGCTCATCGGGAAGAGCGGCATATGTAATATATTTTCTCCATCAAGCTGGCAGCTGCTTTTCGTCTTCCATCAGCAGTTTGATAAGCGTTCTTACGCCAAAGCCTGTAGCTCCTCTATGGTTGTAGCTTTTCTCATGCGTTCCTTCTTGCATCCATGCAGTACCAGCGATGTCAATATGCACCCAAGGGACATCGTTGACGAAGTTAGACAGGAATGCTGCAGCAGTGATCGCACCACCAGGTCTGCCTCCAATGTTCTTGATGTCTGCATAGTTGCTCTTGATCTGCTCGTGATATTCATCATACAGCGGAAGCTCCCACATCTTTTCTCCTGTCTTATCAGATAACTTGCGCAGCCTGTCTACCAACTGCTTGTTGCTGCCCACTACCGCGGCTACATTAGCTCCAAGTGCGATTACAGCAGCGCCAGTGAGTGTAGCTAAATCAATTACAGCCTTTGGACTGCATGTGGCGATCCCATACGCTAGGGCGTCGGCAAGTATCATGCGGCCCTCAGCATCCGTGTTGAGCACTTCGACTGACTTGCCGTTATACATTCTGATAATATCACCTGGCCTGTACGAAGTAGCAGACGGCATGTTCTCAACAGATGGGACAATGCCTACAACATTGACTGCCAACTTCATCGAAGCGGCTGCCCGTATAACGGCTAGAACTGTACAGCCGCCGCATTTATCAAATTTCATTTCATCCATTTTTTCTCCCGGTTTTATAGAAATACCGCCAGTATCAAAAGTCACCGCCTTTCCTACCAGTAGATACGGCTTTTGCTGAGGATCGCTTGTGCCATTATATTCAAGGACTATGAGCTTGGGCGGGTTATTGCTTCCCTTGCCTACCGCCACAATACCACCCATCCCCATGTTTTCAAGCTCATAGCGATCCATTACTCGTACCTTCATGCCATAATCTTGCGCTAGCGAAACGGCTATACTTGCCAGATGGGCCGGCGGACAGTCGTTTGGCGGCAGGTTGCCCATATCGCGTGCAAAGTTCACCGCTTCCACCATAAGGTTTGCCTTCTCAGCAACCGATTGAAATCTTAGAGAATCAGAATTGATCAATATTGCGACTTCTTCAACTTTTGTCGCCGGCTCTTTGGCCTCCTTGTACTTGTCAAACGAGTATAGTGCAAGAGCGATTCCCTCTGTCATGGCCTCTACAAGCCCTTCGTCAAGGTTTGAGAACTGTAGCATTGAAAATTCCTTTATTCCCAGCTCTCGAGCCTTCCGTGTTGCCTTGCCCGCACAGATCCGCGCACTTTCGTCCGTGAATTTTTCCCGCTTGCCAAGACCAAGCAGCATTATCTTTTTCATTGGCCCCTTGCCTAAAGTGTAAACTATTATCGATGAGCCAAACCTCCCACGGAATTCTTTGTTCTCCAGCGTTTCCTTGATTGAAGAAGAGACTGATGAGTCTATCTCTTTTGAATGTGGAAAGTCTTGCTCACCTTCAAATACGCCTATCACCAGAAGCGGAGTCTGTTTTTGATCTATCTTAGCCTTCTCAACTTTGATCAGTACCATGATAGTCTAAAGTCTATTAGCGACTTTATTTTAAGTTTAGAATTTGGAGGGTATAAATAATGCAGGCGATTATTATCTGATTAATAAGAATATACTTGCATTCTCTGCCAAGTGATGCACACTGCCACACCCTAGAAGATTTTTTGCTTGTTCCTTATTTTCATCATGATATAATTTAGAATATCTATGTAAGTTATCCTGTATTAAATCTGAATGTCGTCCCGTGTCTGAGTGTGCCAACAATCCTCTTTAGTATATTAGTGGATGAGTAGCAAGACATATTGTTTGTCTTGTCAAATTCGCACGACGCAATAATATCACTAACCTCTCCTTCTCCTCTTCTGAAAATGCCGGCAAAAATTTCCTTTGCCAATGGCATCAGACCCGATCGTGCGCCATGAGCACCGCTCCTGTTGATAAGCCAGAACATTTTAGTTGCATCATAGTCAGTAGGAAAGATCATTTCCTTAGCTTCCTTGGCTGTCTCCGAATAGTGATGGCCGGCTGCCCTTATCCAGCCACGCGAAAGCGTGCTAGCCACTTTGGCGAACTTTGTGCAGGAATAACACTTGTCGTCATAAATAAGAAGTGGTCGTTTGAAAGATGAAGATAACGACGACACGATGTATATAAAATTGCCTTGTCTAACTTTTAAATCTTAGGTGGAGAGATATTACCGAGCTATATCTTTTTATTTTCCTGCAATGAGCTTTTTCTTATATTGTTCCTGCTATTTACATTGGAGAATCACCATGGGCTTTAACATGCGTTATCTGGACCTCAAGAGGAAGATCCGGGATGCGCGTATGTGGGCAATTCAAGGCATCACGGAGGCGGGTTCCGGCCACCCCGGTGCCTCCTTCTCTGCGGCTGAAATAATGGGCACCCTATATTTCAGAAGGATGAAGCACGACCCAGCAAACCCAAGCTGGAGCGAGCGTGATTATTTCATAAACTCAAAGGCTCACTCTGCGCCCGGCTTTTACTCGGCACTTGCAGTTGCAGGCTACTTTCAGCCCGAAGAGATCAAGACACTCCGCCAGCTTGGGTCGCGCCTTCAAGGCCACCCGGTACGGTACTCAGAGCATCAAAAGCACCATAGCGTGCCAGGTATTGAATACTCTGGAGGCTCAGAAGGAATTGGGCTTTCAGTTGGCATTGGCATTGCACTTGCAAAAAAACTAGATGGCAGGAAAAATAGGGTATTTGTATTGATTGGCGATGGCGAGTCAAACGAGGGTCAAATATGGGAGGCTTCTATGGCCGCCGGCAAATTCAAGCTCGACAACCTAGTCACCATTTTGGATCGCAACCGCATCCAGCAGGACGGCTTTACGGAAGACATTATGCCACTTGACCCCATGAAGGACAAGTGGACTGCATTTAACTGGGAGGTCTTTGAAGTAGACGGTCACAGGGTCGAACAAATACTGGACGCTCTCAACAGAGCTGCACAGGTGCATGACAAGCCTGTTATGATAATTGCCAATACGGTCAAGGGAAACGGTATACGCCACATGGCAAACAACCCCCAGTGGCATGGAAAAGCACCGCCCAAGAGACAGACTGAAGTGCTTCTGGAAGAGCTAGAGAGCGAATGTCTGATCGCTCCTTCAATAATAGCCGGCGAGCGTGAGAATTATGAAGATAAAATAAGGAAGGTGGAACGTGAAGGAGTCGACATGATCCATTTAGACGTGATGGACGGCCGGTTTGTTCCAAACGCTACATTTTTTGCTGATACTATCAAAAAGCTAAGGCGTCTAACCAGCCTGCCGTTTGACACCCATTTGATGATAGAAAACCCATTAAAGAACATACAGGATTACATTGATGCAAGATGTGATATCATTACAGTGCATGCAGAGGCCTGCACCGAAAATGAGTTTAGAGAAATTCAGGAAAGATTGATTGACAACGGGATCAGCCCAGGGATTGCAATCAATCCGGGGACCGATGTGCCGGAGTGGCTCTATTACTACTTGCATAACCTTGATGTTGTCATTGTCATGTCGGTTAACCCCGGCTCTGCAGGCCAAAAGTTCATGCCAGAAGTATTGGACAAGATGGTAGTGCTTAACAAGCAATTGAGGGAGCATGGCTTTAGGGGATATATTGAAGCTGACGGAGGCATTGATGCGACGACTCTACAGCAGACGTACGACGCTGGCGCAAGGATATTTGTTGCGGGTGCTGCTGTGTATGGCGGCGGAGACATCCACGGTGCGGTTATCCAGCTGAGGCACAAGGCCGAAGTAGCACTTGAGAGAAGGCTCCTTAACCATGCGACCCAGCTTAACATAAGGGCGGACTGGATGAAAGCCCGTAAACATATATTGATTCCATATGCAAATGAGCTTAAGATAGAGGAAGAGCTACATGCTATTAGGTAGCGAGAAAAGAACCGCAGACATGAGAGGAGCCTATGGCGATACTCTTGTGGAGCTTGGAAAAGATGACTCCCGCATTGTATGCGTTGGAGGCGACACAACTGAGTCCCTTAAGACCAAAAAGTTTGGCGACAAGTATCCTGAGAGAATGTTCAACGTTGGGATCGCAGAGGCCAACATCGTCTCAGTGGCTGCAGGTCTGGCAATAGCCGGCAAGATTGCATTTGCGAGCACTTATGCTGCGTTTATCCCCGGAAGGTGCGTTGACCAGATCCGCAACACTATCTGCTATCCCTACCTCAATGTGAAGCTAATTGTTTCTCATGCAGGCCTTACGGTGGGACCAGATGGAGCCTCCCATCAGCAGATAGAAGACGTTGCAGAGATGAGAGCAATCCCTAACATGAGGGTGTTAGTGCCTGCTGACGCAGTTGCAGTCAAATATCTCATCAGGATGGTAGCGTCTACCCAGGGTCCCTTTTATATGCGTCTGGCAAGACCTTCATCCGAGGTAATTTATGCAGATCAATCAATGTCGTTTGAGCTTGGCAGAGGCAATATTCTGGAGGATGGCTCTGACGCCACAATAATTGGGTGTGGCCTTATGGTGAGCAGCGCACTCGAAGCGGCAAAAGAGCTCAAGAAAAAAGGTATTTCCTGCAGAGTAGTCGACATGTTTTCGATAAAACCTATTGATAAGGACTTAATAGCTAGATGCGCCAAGGAGACAGGTGCCATCGCTACAGCCGAGGAGCACAATGTCATTGGTGGTCTTGGAGGGGCTGTGTCTGAAGTTATTGGCGAAACTTACCCTGTACCCATCAAGCGTGTTGGCGTCCACGACATATTTGGCGAGTCTGCCCGTGATGAGGAAATTGATATGCTCTTGGAGCACTATGGTATGACTGCAGCTGAAATAGCAAAGGCGGTACTTGAAGCAAGAAGCAGGAGCAGAAAATAATGAAGATCTTTCTGGATACTGCAAATATTGAATCGATCAAAAAGTACAGCGATATGGGCTTGGTAGATG
>DAINBL010000004.1:0-20982 GCA_036732945.1 Nitrososphaera sp.
ATGAAAAGTCCGCCGGTACATTCAATGAAGCCTTGTCTAAAGGTAGTGCACCTCCGCCACATGCGCACTAGGCGCGCGCCTTTTCTTCCTTCCTTCCTTCCTTCTTCTTTTATCTTTGAGCTCCTTATTAATTTCTAGAAAGTAGATTTGCCTGTCATTGCCGATTCCTATATGGGTATGTTCCTGCCGCCTGACATTTCAGTCAGGATAAAGCAGTTCATGGCTGCCAAGGTGGATTTTCCGTTCCTAGGAAAGGATGAGCTCTTGGCTGTATTCTACCTATTTGGCAAAGACTATGAAGTTATTGGAGAATCTGAGGTCAATGCAGCAAGCGACTTGGCAAAAAGGACTGTCGAGCAAGTAACAAGAGATATCCGGGTCTATATCGCCATGCCTCAGAAAATGGATGCGCGATTTACGCGTGAGAATTACACAAAGAGGTCACTTCAAATAGTTGTTGACAGTAGTGGTAGTGGTAGTAGGCAGTCAGATGTAGACAGGCGGGTTGCCGGCGACCCGATAATATTATCGGACTGCTTTGCCCAGCATGTCGCATACCACCGGCAGGACTTCTTTTTTGAACTCTTCTCGCCTCTTAAAGCGGAGCAACTGCCGCCCGCATTAGAAAACAGACTTGAAGGAAGAATGCTCTTGCTCGGATTTAACGTCAAGAACATGCAGTCACTGCCGTTTAAAAACTCGCTCCATGCCTTTTTTGAATGGATGCTAAAAGTTTGAAGAGTGATCGATTACCCGCACCATGTGCTTGACATCAAACACCATCACTTCTTTTGGCAGGTTGATCGCTAGCACGCGCTCTTCCGGTGGGTTGTGTCTCAATACGTGGATCAGAGTACCCTCTTTTCCAAACCTCCTGCCAATCCTCTTCTCAATCACTACTTCGGGGTTAAACAATGCATCAAATGCGAAAAAGTAGGTCCCGCCCCATACATTGACCGAGTATTCTACTCTGTAGTATGGAACTGACATCCTTGGAAACAGCAGCGCGCTGGCAGAGTGGAGGTTTTCTCCCTCTTCGTACATTCTGTTGTGGTGAAAGTTGTCAATAAACGGCACTTTGGCGTAAACTGTCGAGTTGACCGATTTCCTTGTGCATATCATTTCGTACCGTTTGAACTCGGGGTCTGGCATGATGGCTGGGCCGTACTTAGCGTCATCATGCAGCATCATCTTGCGGTTCACAAGGAACCTTTCCTTTGATTCTAAAAGACGCCGGATGTTCTCCACAAACTGGTACTCGTTACATTCGTAAAGTGGCAATTTTATCCACCAATGCCCTTGACCACTTTTGATATTGTCATCTTGGAGCCACAGATAGTAATTATCGGATCTTTCGGATAGGCATCTCCAATCTCTTCTGAGACGCTGATCGTCTCATTATCCCTTACATACAGCATCTTGTTCCAGAACTTGCCGTCAGCAACAATCGTAACAGTATCGTCTAGCAAAAATCCAATTTCAGAAAGGCTAACCTGCACCCTCTCAAACGGCACAAGTACAGAAATTGACTTCAGTTTTTGTCCGCCTTTCTTTTCTTGCACAGATCTTTTCTTTGTGTTTCGGGTATAAAAATTGGTCGCAGATTGGTGAAATAGATTTCTGTTGTAGGTATTCATATGATATTTTTCAGCATGAGAAAGAAAGACCTATAGCCATTACTGCATTTTATGGACATCTTTCTTTAGGATGATCATCGTGATTTGCAAAGTATATGGTATAACCACAAACAAGGATTCATCCTTTACATCTGTCCTGTTAGATAGGACTTGATCTGTCATATGATATGCGACTGCAGACCTACCGCTTCCCTCTGTTGCACACCATAGATCAGGGCTATTTGGCCACAAAGGCCTTCAGGTCTTTTTTCATTTAATTTGAGAGTTTATGGGTTTGGCAGTTATCATTCCGTAGGTAAGGGTTTCTCGCGTTTTGCCAATTAAAACTAATCCTCTAGTAAACAGGCTCCTAGCAGGAGGGATGATCGAATCAAACTTGTTTGCTATAGATAATGTACTGATGTAGTGATATACTACCTAATTTTTTGCATAATTAGTTTTGAGGACTATTAAAAAGAAATGAAGAATCTGCAATTTTCAGACTCATTTTCGAAATACCCATTCATATTTGCGACAACTAATCATCCCAAATTTTTGGAGAATTATATGTCGTAGAAAAAAGCGATTTTATCTTATAATTAACATATAATAGTAGGAACTTAAAAAGAAACTGGTAGCGCGGATGTGGCAGAGTGGTCTTCTTTCTAGACGAACATAATAATGCGTCGGCCTTGAGATGACAAGCGCCGGTAAGCCGATTCGCCCTCGGGCGATCAGGAGTTCGAATCTCCTCATCCGCGCCATTATGTATATACTTATTATTATCCCATTTTTCTTGGGGAATCCCGGTGCTGTCGCCCCTTTACTCTCTGGCTATGCTCAGACTTGATCCTGCGCTCAAGTCGTGCTACGAGCTCCTTTGATGCACTGAGTGGGTCATATCCCACAGCCTTTGCATCTATCACACCGTTTGACGTGATAAGCCGCGTCCTGAGCGAATACTTGCGTGTCTTGTGCTTGTCTGCATACACGACTATAGATCTCACGTCTCCAAGCTTGCCCTGAATCTTTTTCAAAAAGCGCGCAAGCTGCTCTTGAATTTCTATTCTGTCCTGTCCATCTTCAAAATGTGCCATGTGTATGATAGGCTCGCTGCTCTTTTTTGTCAAAATAAGCTCGAGCACATCCTTTGGGGTAACTATGCCCATTGGCCTTCCATCCCCAACCACGACCACCTCTTCATTCTGCCTGAGGTGGTCTGTCATGGCATTGAGCTTGGTGCCCCGCTCGACTGAAACGGCTCTTCTTGTGATATCCTTTACCTTGACATCTTTGATGCCTGCAGTTCCACCAGAGATTGCTGCAGACTTGCTCGTGCGCTCACGCGGAGTTGCAATTATCTTAGCTATGTCAAGTATACTCAGTGTCCCGTGGAGAATGCCTTTTGTATTTATCACCGGAAGCCGTGAGATGTTGTACCTCCTCATTTTAGAGATTGCATCGGCAAGCGAGGTATTCTCTTCTATCACTATCGCACCAGACATGACCTCGTCGACAATAGCATGTCCAAAGTCTGATGTCAAGACCAAGTCAGTTTCGCTGACAATGCCGACAAGCCCGCCTTTTTCTACTACTGCCATGGCGCGGTTTCCACTTCCAATTACAAGCTGGGCAGCCTCTTCAATGTCATGGTCTCTACTCAATGTCGACGTGCTAACGATGTAGCTTTTTAATTTTGAAGAAGGCTGCGCAGTAGAATTGATGATCTGCTTAGCAAATATCATGCCAAGGTATTTGCCGTTTTCATCTACTATGGGTATCTGGTTAATTGATCTACTCGCCATAAGGTTTAATGCTTTTGCAACTGAGTCTTCCGGGCTCAAAGTAACGATGTCTGTCACCATTATTTCTGACACTTTCATTTAATAGAACATCTGTGCTTGTTATTTTAAACCTTACACATTTTGCTGACAGCATAGGTTATAATGCTTCTCCGCTTTTAACTAGTACAATGGATAAAGAGCGGCGGCTGATAATAGCAGCAATAGCCGCTGTAACGGTGGCTGCAGTAGCGACCACCTTTTTCACTCCGTCTCAGACCACGCTTCCAATACCTGAGCCAGGACCGCTCAACGGCAACAATACACGCTCTGGCGTTCAGGTGCTTGCCGAGAACCTTGACGTCCCTTGGGCCGTTGACATTGCCGAGGATGGCAGGCTCTTTTTCACAGAACGGACCGGCAGGATAATGGCTATAGACAAGAATGGCAGTCTTCTTTCAGACCCCGTAGCCTATATCAATGTCATGCAGAACGGCGAATCAGGGCTATTAGGATTGGCGCTCCATCCTAACTTTACTGAGAACCATCTACTTTATGTCTACCATACTTACTCCAACGATTCGGCTGTTTTGAACCAAGTCCTAATGCTTACAGAAAATGACAACAAGATAGTCGAATCAAAAGTCATCATCGACAACATCCTTGCTGCTGACAGAAATGACGGCGGCAGGATCAAGTTTGGACCTGATGGCAAGTTGTATGTTGCCACAGGCGACGCACGGCAGCCCGAGCTTGCCCAAGATGCCGGATCCCTCGCAGGCAAGATCCTGCGACTCAACTTTGACGGCAGCATCCCCGAAGACAATCCTTTTGAAGGCTCGCCTGTGTATTCTTACGGACACCGTAACATTCAGGGCTTGGCATGGCACCCCGTGACAGGCGAGCTTTACGCAAGCGAACACGGGCTTGAGGGCAATGATGAGATCAATCTCATCAAACCGGGCAGCAACTACGGCTGGCCCATCGAGGATTGCAATGCTGAGAAGTTTGAAAAACCAATCGTATGCTTCAACCCCGCAATAGCTCCTGCGGGAATGACCTTTGCTGCTTCAGATAGCTTGGGCTACCAAAATGACATATTGCTTGCCGCGCTGAAGGCCCAACATATTCGTCTGATCGACTTGGAATCTGATATTCAAAGCAATATCCTGACCGGATTTGGAAGAATACGCGATGTAGTTGAAGCTCCTGATGGGTCGCTTTACTTCACTACAAGCAATAAAGACGGAAGAGCAGTACCTGCGCAAAATGATGACAAGATTTTAAGGATCATCAGCCCGCACTAGCATGACACTAATGGCGGAGAAAAAACTCTATGAAATGAGCAGAGAAGAGCGCCTAGACTACATAAGAAAGACTACTCGAATATCTGATGACATTGAAGCAATGCTCAGACCGCTTTCATTTGAAGACGCAAACAGGATGGTAGAGAATGCTATAGGCATAATGTCTATTCCAATGGGTATCGCCACCAATTTTGTCATAAACGGCAGAGAATTTGTGATCCCAATGGCCATAGAAGAGCCATCAGTTATTGCTGCAGTTAGCAAGGCTGCAAAAATAGCAAAGGTCAAGGGTGGATTTATCGCTGATGCTGATGATTCTCTTATGATAGGTCAAGTGCAAATTGTAGGGCTTGGCAACGTCAAGCATGCCAAGACGAAGATATTGAGAAACAAAAAACAGCTACTTGTCACTGCCAATTCAAATAGCAGGTCTGTGACTGCAGTAGACTTGCAGGTGCGACAGCTGCGCGACAAAAGCCCAAACAATATGGGCAATATGCTGATGGTAGAGCTGATCATTGACACCAAGGACGCCATGGGTGCAAATGCGATAAATACGATGTGCGAAGCAATAGCGCCGCATGTGGCCGAAATTACTGGTGGCGAAGTTGTGTTAAAGATATTATCCAATTATGCTACCAGAAGGATGGTCAGGTGCAGAGCCATCTTTGACAAGGAGCATCTTGGCGGCAGCCAAATTGTCAAGCGGATACTCTATGCTTATGCGCTTGCATATTCTGACGCTTACCGTGCAGTTACTCACAACAAGGGCGTCATGAATGGTATTGATGCAGTTGCACTTGCCACCGGCCAGGACTTTCGGGCGATTGAAGCTGGCGCGCATGCCTATGCTGCAAGGGATGGAACGTATCGGTCGCTGACCAGCTGGCGAAGGACAAAGGAAGGCGACTTGGCTGGTGGAATCGAGTTACCATTGGCAGTAGGCGTGGTTGGAGGGATAGTCAATGCCCATCCTACTGCCAAGTTTGCACTTCAAATTTTGGGAGTCAAAAGCGCAAAGGAGCTAGCAATGGTGATAGCCGCTACCGGTCTTGCGCAGAATCTGGCCGCAATAAGGGCGCTATCTTCAGAGGGTATTCAAACTGGTCACATGAGGCTGCATGCAAGGAAATTCAGTAAGTAGATATATATCCAGTAAAAGCACCTTTCTGAAACTGTCACATCATATAATGCCTACTGTAAAATTTGCGATCCCAAAAGGGAGCATTGAGGAGGTCACTTTCAATCTGCTAGAGCAGGCATGGCAGCATGTGAGTGGCCGGGGGCGCACTTATCGAGTTAAATTGGGTGACCCTGATATTGATGTCAAGATCCTGCGGCCGCAAGAGATCCCCACATATGTTCAGGAAGGCTTCTATGATGTGGGTATCACCGGCAGAGACTGGATACTTGAGGCAAACGCAGACGTTGAAGTGTTGCTAGACCTTGAGATTGGACGCGTCAAACAGGTGATCGCAGTCCCTACCAGCTTTCCATTCAATAATCTAAGCGACATGATAGGCGAGTTTGCCAAAAACAACAAGACACTGAGAATATCCTCAGAGTACCTCACCACGACTTCTGCTCACATCAAGGCAAATGCCGTGTACAAGAACTACTATGGCAACGCCGACCCTATGATAATTACGCCATGGATGAGGATAGGTGAAAACAAAAAGGTAGAGATATTTCTCTCATTTGGAGCTACAGAGGCCAAGCCCCCAGAAGATGTAGACGCCATTTTCGATATCACTGAAACTGGCACCACGCTTGCTCAGAACAAACTCAAAATAATAGATACTGTAGCCGAATCTACAGCAGTGCTGATGGCAAATAAAAAGTCTCTCAAGGATCCTGCTAAGCGCGAAAAAATAGCCGACATGATAGCGCTTCTAAGGGGTGTCGTAGAGGGGAGGAAAAAGCTCCACATATTTGTCAATGTCCGGAAGGAGAAGTTGGAAAGACTGCTAAAGGAACTACCTGCTCTTAAAAGACCCACTGTCAGCCCGCTCTCTGAGGAAGGATGGTACGGAGTCAACACGGTGATCGACAAAAATGAGTTTATCATGATAGTGCCAAAGCTGAGAAAGCTGGCGCAGGGCCTAGTTGTATTAGAGCCAAGGCAAATACTGCAACTTGACGAAATAAACTTGGATGGATATTCCTGATGAAGATAATCCACGTCGCCGACCCCGCTAGAGAAGCTGCGCAGTTTCGAAAGACAACTACAATCCAAGACTCGCTCTTGGAAGACGCAAGGGCAATAATGAGAGATGTCGCAGAGCATGGCGACCATGCCGTTCTCAATTACACGTCAAAGTTTGACGGCGCAAGGCTTGACTCGCTACGAATTAGCGAACAAGAGATGAAGCAAGCGTATGCGCAGGTCACAAAGGATCAGATTATGGCAATCAAGCTGATGAAACAAAGGCTTGTCAAGAGCGAGCTGGCAATCCTTAAGCGGCTAAAAGGGATCGTAGTGTCATCTGATGGTGTTAGGATAGATCGCATGGTTAAGCCGGTTGCAAGCGTTGGGTGTTATATTCCAGGAGGCAGTGCGCGATATCCAAGCACGGTCGTCATGTGCGCGGTACCTGCCAAGGTCGCTAGCGTGAAAAGGATTGTGGCGCTATCTCCTCCAAGAAGAGACGGCACCATTGACCCATTGACATTGGTAGCTGCAGACATTTGCGGAGTCGACGAATTCTACAAGGTAGGCGGCTCGCAGGGAATAGCTGCCCTTGCGTATGGCACACAATCGATTAGGCCCGTCAGCAAGATAGTGGGTCCTGGCGGCATGTTTGTTACTGCTGCAAAGCTGGTCGCTTCCACCACCGTGTCGACAGACATGGTAGCCGGCCCGACGGAGCTGCTGATATATGCGGATGCAACTGCTGACTCGCAGCTTATTGCTGTAGATCTGATCTCGCAGGCTGAGCACAGCACTGACACCATATGTGGTCTTGTGACTACATCTGACAAGCTGGCATCAGAAGTACAGATGCAAGTAGAGTCTATAATTAAAAATATCACACGGTTAGATATTGCGAAAAAGAGCCTGGAAAACAATGGCTTTGTTGTCGTCTGTAGGAATGAAAGCTCCTGCATTGAATTTGTAAACGAGTTTGCACCAGAGCACCTAGAAATAATGTGTAAATATGCTGATGCTGTTGCCAAGAAGATTGATTCAGCTGGGCTTGTGCTGATTGGGCAGTATGCGCCATCATCTGCAAGCGACTACAGCCTTGGTTCAAATCATGTGCTTCCTACTCTTGGATTTGGCAAATCCCGCGCATCACTGTCAGTGCTTGACTTTGTCAAAATAGTAAACAAGGTGAAAGTAAACAAGTCAGGATTGGCAAAGGTGGATAGATCCATTAGAGAAATAACATCTGCAGAGGGACTGCTGAACCACTATGAAGCAGTGAAGGCGAGGATGAATGAAAAAAAAGAATAGCTGGCTCAGCGATAACATCAATCGGATTGCTTGGCTAGACCACTATATAATGCCCGAAAAAGTGGAAGGTGTAATTAAGCTAGACTCAAATGAAAATTTCGTGCTTGATAGGAACTTTGTTGCAGGCGTAGCAGCTGAAGCTGCAAAGCAGGTAGACCTCAGAGAATACCCTCTTGATCAGATGGATGAGCTCTATGCTCGGCTTGCCAAGTACGCCGGTGTTAGCGTAAAATGTGTAGCTGCTGGCAGCGGGTCTGACCAGATAATTGAGTTGTTGCTGTCAACACTTGGAGGTAGACGTGCAACAGTATTTTCTCCCACGTTCTCCTATTTCATTAACCGGTGCAAGCTTCATGGTATAAAGGTATATCAAGTTCCTCTAGAGCCCGACTTTACGCTTGACAAAAAGGCGTTTGTAAAGACTGCAAAGAGATCAGACCTCATTTACCTCTGCTCGCCAAACAATCCTACTGGCAACCAGATTGATAGACAGCAAATGATCGAAGTGGTGGATTCACTTGAAGACAAACTTGTGCTGATCGACGAAGCATACGTAGACTTTGCAGATTACTCGCTGTCCTATGATGCTATAAAGCGTAGTAATGTAATTGTGCTTCGCACGCTATCAAAGGCATTTGGGCTTGCCGGCGCAAGGGTTGGCTACATGGTGTCAAATGGAAAATTTGTGAAGATATTCAAATCTATCATCCAGTCGCCATACCCTATAAGCACACTTTCGCTTGCAATTGCATCAGGCGTTCTTGCAGATGCAGATCAGGTCAAGCAGACGATCCGATCTGTAAGGAGTGAAAGGGAAAGAGTATTTGCCAGATTATCAAAAATTGACGGCATCAAGATTTTCAGATCTGATGCTAATTTTATCTTCATTGAAGCTGGCAAGAAATACCAAGCAATTTCAAAGACTCTCAACAGCAATGGAATCATAGTAAAACTGCTGGGCAATATCACTAACCACAAAGGCTGCATGAGAATCACGATAGGTACCCCGGAAATGAATGACAAGTATCTTAAATGCATAGAACAGATAATTTGATGTACGATTGTGTACTCTTTGACATTGACGGCGTATTGGTTGACATTCGCAAGTCCTACAATGCTGCCATCAAAGAAACTGTGGAATACATGTTGAAATTTATCACTGGCAGTTCTTTTCAAAGACTAGTCACCGACGAAATCATTTTGAAGTTCCGGCAGAGCGGTGGCTTTAACAACGACACAGACACAAGCTATGCTATAACCCTTGCAACCCTTGCCAACCCTCCAAAGAACATCTCAGAGGGAAGGAAGTTTCTTGCCCGGGTGGCAGAGAATGCTGACGAGAGCGGCCGCATCTCGGTGGAAAAGTTCCTTGCTATCTATGACATTGACAAGTGGAAAAAAGTGCTGACCTACCCCGCACCCGTCAAAGATAGCATGCTTGCACGGGTATTTGATGAGATATTTTATGGACCGGATCTGTTCAGACAGCAGAATCACTTGGAGCCCAAATATTGGACCACTGGCAGGCCGCTGATAAAGAATGATAAGCTTGCAGTAACTGTCAAAACGATGAAAAAGCTCAACAAAATGTTCAAAGGCAATCTTGCAATAGTCTCTGGTAGGAGCAGACTCGCTGCAGAATATTCTCTCAAGTCCGTAATAAAGTATTTCAACTCTGATGCCTGCGTGTTTCTAGAGGACAAAAAGCGCGAGTATGCCAAACCAAACCCTTATGCAGTCAAGCATGCGATGAAGGTGATGAGTGCAAGAACCGCCATCTATGTAGGCGACTCTGTAGAAGACCTGCTTATGGCAAGGCGAGCTGAGAAAGAGACGGGTATAAAAATTGCCTTTGTAGGCATCTATGGCAACAGCTCCGAGTCAGGCAAAACAATATACAAATTCAAGCAGGAGGGCGTTAAGGCAATTATGAGAAGTGTCAATCAACTACCGAACATAATAAATAAAGTACACCTGTAGGTTAAAATACACTTGGCTTCTGCCGGAAGAAGGGCTAGGATTGAAAGAGTCACAAAGGAGACGGCGGTAAATGTTAACGTTAATCTTGACGGCACTGGTAAGACCAGCATTAAGACGCGTCTTTCATTCATCGACCATCTGATCATGTCAATTGGCAAGCATGCCATGATCGATATCACGCTCAATGGCGAGTCCAACGACGGTATCATGCACCACTTGGCAGAAGATGTTGCTATTGCATTGGCGCAGAGCATAGACAAAGCGCTGGGTGATAGGGCAAGGATCACACGATTTGGCTATGCGCTTATCCCGATGGATGAAGCACTTGCATACGTATCGATCGACTTGGTCAAGCGGCAGTACTACAATGTGCAGCTGAAACTTACCCGCGATAGCATTGAAGGAGTACCACGAGAAGACCTTGAGCACTTTGCAAGATCATTGATGCAGAACCTAAATGCGTGTACTCACATGGTAGTCTACTATGGAGAAAACGATCATCATAAGGTTGAAGCGGCGCTTAAGGCATTTGCAGTAGCACTTAGGATGGCCAGTAGCATAGACAGCAAAAGGAGGGGCGTGCCAAGTGCTAAGGGGGTTATGCAGTGACAAAGATAGCAATATTTGACTATGGCGCAGGCAACCTCTTCAGCCTTAAATCCGCGCTTGAGCGCAACGAAGCAAAAAGTGTTACCATAATCTACGATCTAAAAGAACTGCCAAAATTTGACGGGCTAGTGCTTCCCGGCGTCGGCAACTTTGATCCTGCAATCAGATCAATAGAGGAGGGTAGTGCAAGCTATCTCGATAAAGCTATCGACAATTGCATGCCGTTGTTGGGAATCTGCCTTGGCATGGAGATACTCTTTAACAACAGCGAGGAAGGCAGACTGGAAGGGTTGAAGATATTGGACGGCGAGGTAGTAATGCTCCCAAAGGGAAAGGTCAAGATTCCTCACATGGGATGGAATAACCTCCAAATAAAAGGCGAGAGCAAGCTTCTAAAGGGAGTCAAGAATCAATCGTGGATATATTTTGTGCATTCTTACAAGACTGTACCAAAGGATCGTAAGTTAGTAGTGGCCACTTCTGACTATGGTGTCAGCATCCCAGCAATCATTGAAAAGGATAATCTGATCGGCGTCCAGTTTCATCCAGAAAAGTCAGGCGATGTTGGTGCACTTATGATCAGGAACTTTATCGAAATATGCAAAAAAGAAGCAAAATGAAGATCATAGCTGCAGTTGATATCATGGGTGGAAGTGTAGTCAGACTTGTCAAGGGGAATCCTGCTAACAAGGTAGAATATAGCAATGACCCTGTTGAAACTGCAAAAAAGTGGGAGGCTATCGGAGCCGATATGCTGCATGTAGTTGATCTCGATGCAGCGTTTTCGACTGGCAGTAATTCTGAGCTTATCGCAAAAATATCCAAAGCAGTCAGGATCCCTCTGCAGATTGCAGGCGGCATTAGATCATTAGAAAAAGCTGAAGAGATGCTGTCAATGGCATCAAGGGTTGTGATTGGCACTATGGCCTACAGAGAACCGGAGCTCATAAAAAAGCTTGTCAAGAAGAATGCCGGCAGAGTAACAATTTCTGTAGATCAGATAGACGGTATGGTTATGGTAAAAGGCTGGAAAGAAACTACTGGAACAACAGTTGTAGACGCAATATCGCAGTTTCATGCAATAGGTGTTGATGAATTTTTGCTGACAAGCATCGATCGTGATGGGACATTGCAGGGTCCTGATATCAAAACGTTGTCAGACGCCGTTGTGTATGCAAGAATAATTGCAAGTGGTGGGATCTCAAGTATAGAAGATGTGATAAGGATCAGAAATGCCGGCTGTATTTCTGTCATAATTGGCAAAGCGATGTACGATGGCAAGGTGAGCATCGAAAAGGTGAAGGCAGTAGCATAATGACACTTGCAAAAAGAATAATCCCTTGTCTTGACGTCGATAACGGCAGAGTTGTCAAGGGAGTGCATTTTGCAGAGGTCAAGGACGCTGGTGACCCCGTTGAGCTTGCCAAAAAATACCGCGAGCAAGGGGCTGACGAGCTAGTGTTCCTTGACATCACTGCGTCGCAGCAGGGGAGGGACACAATGGGAAGCGTCGTGAGAAAGGTGGCAGGAGTCATCGATATACCGTTCACAGTTGGAGGCGGCATCAAAAAGCTTGAAGACGCACGCGACATCTTGCTTTCTGGCGCAGACAAGGTCTCGATCAACACTGCCGCAGTCAAGAACCCTGAATTGATAACGGATCTGATGTCGATCTTTGGCAAACAGTGCATTGTAGTAGCAATAGATGCAAAAAGAAATTACAATATTGAAAAAGACAAGACGATACTCAAGGATAAGGATGAAAGGAAATTTTGGTTTGAGGTCCGGATTTATGGCGGCAAGGAAGGAACGGGGTTTGATGCTATCAAGTGGGCGAAGAAAGTCGAGCAGCGCGGGGCTGGCGAAATATTGCTGACAAGTATTGATGCCGACGGTACTGAGAATGGCTATGACATAGAGCTGACAAAGGCTATATGTAGATCAGTGCCTGTGCCTGTGGTTGCCTCTGGTGGCTGCGGAAAGGCACGTCATATGCTCGATGTATTTGAAAAGACAGACGTTGACGCTGCTTTGGCCGCATCGATATTCCATTACCGAAAGTCAACAGTCGACAAGGTAAAGAAATACCTAAAGAGAAATGGTATCAGGATCAGGATATAATAATAATTTATAATATAAAGGAGATGGTATTACAATCATTATATGATGTTTGGCAGTGGGCCCGGCCGCATTCCATTTGAAAGTCACTTGGAAAAGTTAAAAGAGCCAGCTAGAACCATGATGGTCGAGCTACGAAAATTTGTGATATCGCTTGGCGGCAATGTGATAGAAGAGGTAAGGCCTCATAGAATCGTGTATTCCAAGACCCTGAACTTCAGAATATTTCTTGACATAGAGCCAACTGCTGGCGACTCGTTGGTGTTGTCGATAAGGTCTGGCAGAGGTGCGCCACCTGTATCTCTCAGGGTCATAACTATCGAGGACGCAGAGCGTGCAAAGAAGCAGATAGCCGAAGCATACAACAAAATTCAGTAATTAATTGTTGTTAATAGTAAAGCTTTCAAACTCGCCAGAATACTTCTCAAATGTTACGTCAACATCATCCACTCTAGAGTTTGGCGGGCCGGTGTGGCACCACTCTATTACTTCGTTGACATCTATCTTGTCACCTTCAAAGACTGCTTCTACACGACCATCCGACAAGTTGCAGACCCAGCCAGCGACTTTATGTCTAGTCGCTACTTGCTTTGTATTTTGCCTGAAATAAACTCCCTGCACCTTGCCTCTGATAAATACATGGGCGCGAGTCTTTTTTTCCTTGGTATCATCACTCACTTGGACTCTTTGTAATTGTTGATCTAAAAAATGTTCCCGCCAGCAAAAAATTTTTGGCGATGAAATTACTCTAGCTCTCCGCCTTCTTCGTGGAACAGGTGATCGTACGTCGTCCCCTTCCTTACCAGCCTGAACTTGCCATCGCTATCCTTCATCACTATGGGAGGCTTAGTCTGACAGTGGAATGGCATGTTGAATACTACAGAGTATGCGCCTACGTTATAGAAAGATACATACCGTCCAACTTCCGACTCGCTTAGGTCCGACACTTTCGAAAGCGGAAAGACATCGTACGTATCACAGAGTCTTCCTGCTAGATGAGTATTCTTCACAGTAGCAAGTGTGGTCGTCTTATCTTTGCTGTCTGGTACTATTGGCACCACTTCTTGTGGGTACTCTTGCTTTAGTAGTGCGGCATCAAGTAAGATATGGTAGCCTGCGTCCACGATCACTATCTTGTGCTCGTTATATTCCTTGGTATTCACTATCCTTGAGACAAGGATTGACGATTCTGCCACTAGAAAGCGGCCGCTTTCAATCATGAGAGTAAATGTACCGTGCGTCTCTGCTAGCTGATTTAGCTTGTTGATGTGGTTTTCAGCCATCTGGGCCGGCGTTGGCACAGGGTCATTGTAGAATATTGGCGTTCCGCCACCAATGTCAAATGTATTGACCTGGAAGGCAGGGTTTTCCTTCTTCATCTTAATTATGAATGCATCCATTTTGTCCAGCGCATGGGTATAGCATGAAAAGTCAGTGATTTGAGATCCTAGATGAAAATGAAAGCCTTCAAACTTCAAGAGGTCGCTTCCCATCAAATGCTTGACCATTTTAGCTGCACTGTCTATAGTTCCGCCGTTGAATGGCACTCCAAACTTGCTGTTTCTGTATGAGGCGCGAACTTCGGCCTTGACGCCCACTTCTGGGTTTACACGTATCATTGTCAGTGGTACTGCTCCTCCTCCTACCTTGCTTGCAGCCTTGGCTAAGTTTGCCATCCCGTTAAAAGAACTGACGACAATCCTTCTAACTCCGCTTTGAAGCACCTCGATATACTCTTCTAGCTCCTCTGTGACACTTGTATAGATTACATTCTCAGGGTCTGTCTTGCACTGCTTGATGAAATGGAGTTCGCCAAGTGATGTCAGGTCAAATGCCATGCCGTCCTTCATGAATGCTTTGACTACTGCAGGCGTAAAGTTGGCTTTGATCGAGTACGCTACTTTGACCTGACCTTTGAACTTTGAATATGCCTTGTGTAGCTCTTTTGCTTTTGCATGAAGCGTATCCTCGTCAACCAAATAAAGTGGAGTGCCATACTGTGCGACTAGTCTGTTGATGTCAATTGGCTTCACAAAGCGATTTAGATTAACTGCCGTTGGTTTTTCTACGAGTTGGATTTGAGAATTTTCAACCAATTTCTTTTAGTTAGGTGTATCATAAAACCAATAACTTAAAAACATTTGCCCCCTAGCAAAAGAGTTTTTCTGTATGCATCTTGAAAATAAATTTTCAGAAATGACAGCAAAAAAAGAGAAAGAAGAAAAAAAGAAGAAGTCAGCTGGCTTAACGGTAGTACGGGACTGCCTTTTCTGTCGGCTTGCCTTCTCTCTGTGTCTTAATCTTTCTTACGGCTTCTTCAAAATGGCGTATCATGACATGTGCTTCTGACGCGTGTTTAGCTGCTTCTTCAGGTGTGGGGTACTTTGCTAAATATTCATGTAGCACGAGTGAGACTGCAGTATTTGCTACCGCACTTGTGTCTGCTCCGCTAAAGCCTTCCGTCATCTCAGAGATTTTGGCAAAGTCCATATCTGGACCCATTGGTTTGTCCTTTGCATGTATCTCCAGTATTCTTTGTCTTGCAGCCTTGTCTGGCATCGGGACGAACACTATCTTGTCGAATCTGCCTGGACGCAAGAGCGCTGGATCAATCATGTCTGCTCTGTTGGTTGCAGCGATCACTACCACGCCTGAAAGCGCCTGTATGCCGTCAAGCTCTGTCAGCAGCTGCGACACAACCCGTTCTGTTACCATACTGTCGCCTCCCATACCCCTTGTCGGTGCAATTGAGTCTATTTCGTCAAAGAACACAACGCATGGAGCTGCCTGCCTTGCTCTTCGGAATATCTCTCTGATACCGCGCTCTGACTCGCCGACCCACTTACTCAGTAGCTCGGGTCCTCTTACACTGATAAAATTAGCTTCAGATTCTGTTGCTACCGCCTTTGCAAGTAATGTCTTGCCGGTTCCTGATGGTCCATGCATCAGGACACCTTTTGGCATGGTGTGTCCAAGCTTTGTATATAGGTCAGGATACCTTAGCGGCCACTCAACTGCCTCCTGAAGTTCACGCTTCACTTCTTCTAAGCCACCAATTGCAGACCACGGAATGTCTGGCGACTCAAGGTATACTTCTCTCATGGCAGAGGGCATCACTTCCTTGATTGCGTGTTCAAAGTCGCTCATGGTAACTATCAGCTTGTTGAGCACTTCTGGCGATAGCTTTTCGTCTTCGAGGTTGAGCTCTGGTAATACTCTCCTCAAACACTTCATTGCTGCCTCTTTGCAGAGATATTCTAGGTCTGCACCAACAAAGCCATGTGTCACTGCTGCAATCCTGTCTTGATCTACGTCAGTATCAAGTGGCATGTTGCGTGTATGTATTTGCAGTATCTCTAGCCTGCCGCGCTTATCGGGAACTTTAATTTCAATTTCTCTATCAAACCTGCCTGGTCTTCTCAGAGCAGGGTCGATTGCATTTGGTCTGTTTGTGGCTGCAATGACAATGACTTTTCCCCTCGCTTCAAGGCCGTCCATCAGCGACAGCAGCTGCGACACGACTCTTCTTTCTACTTCGCCTGTAACCTCTTCGCGTTTTGGAGCAATAGAGTCGATCTCGTCTATAAATATAATCGATGGTGCCTTTTCCTTTGCTTCTTTGAATATTTCTCTCAGCCTAGCTTCTGATTCTCCATAGAATTTGCTCATGATTTCAGGTCCTGAGATGCTAATAAAGTGGGCATTGCTTTCGTTTGCTACGGCCTTGGCTAGAAGCGTCTTGCCTGTGCCTGGTGGACCATATAACAATACTCCTTTTGGCGCCTCTATGCCTAGTTTCTCAAATATCTCCGGGTGCCTAAGCGGAAGCTCGATCATTTCTCGAACTTTTTGGATCTCTTCTTTTAGGCCACCTATATCCTCGTATGTTACCTGTGGGACTCCTCTGAGAGTCTCACCCTTTTCTGCAATGTGGAATATCGTCTTCTGTGTGACTAGAACTGCATCTGCAGCTGGGGTGACACCGATTACTTGAAATGTCAGCCTGCCGCCAAAGTATGGAACCATCACATTATCACCCTTGATTAGCGGTACGCTTTCAAGAGCATCTGCCAGATAGCGCTCGTCTATTGGCGGTATAGCCTCAAGAGGTGCCACAATCACTTTTTCAGCTGGGACTGCCTTTATCTTCTTGACAATTACAGTATCGCCTATCGCAATGCCAGCATTGTTCCTGACAAGGCCGTCCACCCTGATAATGCCCTTGCCCTCATCAGAAGGATAAAGCGGCAGACATTTAGCAACCGTCCTGCGCTTGCCTCTGATTTCAATAACATCTCCAGTTGATGCGCCCAGCGAATCCATTGAGTCATAGTCGATTCTTGCTACTCCCCGACCTACATCTCTGGTATATGCTTCAAGTACCTTTAGGGATAGGCTATTCTGGCTCACACCAACACCTTGGAAATACCGCTCTTTATACCTTTGTTATCTTTCGTCCTATCTATGATTACAAATACAAAGTTTTGCTATAAATTACATACAAATAATTCTAATAAGTTAAACTCTAAAGAATTATAACTTTCCTACAAGCTCCACTCAATGAATTTATGATAAAAGAAGACAACAAACCGATGCTGCCCGGTGAGCACATTGCATCCATCGAGGAATTTGAGGGAGGCAAGAATACTTACATTGCTTCCGATGGGACGGTACGATCTGCAGCTGTCGGAACAAAAGTTTACGATGTAAAACGCAGGATTGTCAAAGTTGACCAAAGGAACTCGCCGATGCTCCCAAAGGTGGGCGATACCATCGTCGGGTATGTCGATATGCTGTTTAGCAGCATGGTCTCTGTCAAGATCCTATACATAAATGACAAAAGATCTGATGCTGGGTTTTCGGCCATCGCATCAGCAAGGGTTGGAAGCCGCGGAGATAGGGACAGAAGGGGTGGTGACAGGCGCGCCATATTTCATACAGGTGACATCGTAAGGGGTAGAGTCGTCAGCCTTCTCAACTCTACAGTGCACCTTACCCTTGCAGAAAAAGAGTATGGAGTGCTCTATACCTTGTGCTTTATGTGCGGCGGAGATACCGTGCGCACCAATGAAAACACGATAAAATGTGTTGAGTGCGGTGCATTTGAAGAACGCAAGCTGACACAAGACTATGGCAAGGAAACATTCCGCCTGATACACAAAGCAGGCAAGTAGAGTGTAGTAGTAGTACTACTATTAGTAATAATAGCAACAATAACAACATGGCACCGAAGGTTGCCTTTCAAGGTGAGCGAGGAGCTTATGGTGAAATGGCGACTCTGCAGTATTTCCCCAACGCCACACCGCTGCCACTCAAGTCCTTTCAGGATGTATTTGACACTGCTGAGAATGGCGAAGTAGAGTATATTGTAGTACCCGTGGAAAACTCGATAGAGGGAAGCATCAATGAGATCTATGACCTGTTGCTCCAGACTAAAATGAATGTCGTAGGCGAGATCTACCAACGCGTCAGACACTGTCTTATCGCAAACAGGGGTGCAAAACTGATCAGGTATGTGCATTCACATCCACAGGCGCTTGCACAATGCAGAGCATATCTTCAAAAGAAAGGATTCGAGCCGGTGCCGACTTATGACACAGCCGGCGCAGCGAAGATGATAAAGGAGAGCAAGATGGCAGATTCTGCTGCTATAGCGAGCAAGAGAGCGGCCGAACTATATAGTATGGAGATACTTGATGAAGGCATAGAGGACCGGAAGAACAATTATACTAGGTTCCTTGTGCTATCGCCGAAAAAGAAAAAGAGTGGAAAAAGCGATCCACATGATGGCGACAACCAACACTACAAGACCTCAATCATATTTTCAGTCCGGCATGTCCCTGGTGCACTCTTTGGCATCTTGGGCGAATTTGCAATACGCAAAATAAATTTGACCAAGATAGAATCGCGGCCAACCAAGGAGACACCTTGGGAATACAACTTTTATGTAGACTTTGAAGGTCATCTCCAGAACAAGGCTGTGCATGAAGCACTCCTGTCAATAAACACAAAGACAGCTTACATTAAGATACTTGGTTCTTACAAAAAGGCCGAGTTTCAGTAGTGGCGCCGGAAGCGTAACCCTAGGCCTATTGTTATTACGCCCGTCACTACAAGCATAAGCGCGCCACTCAGACCCAGCGGACTTGCCTTTGTCTGCGCATGACCCACAATTGTAAGATCTGAAGTACCCGTATTGTTGATTGTTATCCTATGCTGGCCTGCCTTTTGCGCAGTCAGATCGTAAGTGAAGGAGGAAATGCCGCTTCTTGACTCAATCACTTGGTCATCCGGATCTTTG
The DNA here is from genome assembly GCA_036732945.1 of Nitrososphaera sp. Lineage (GTDB taxonomy): Archaea > Thermoproteota > Nitrososphaeria > Nitrososphaerales > Nitrososphaeraceae > Nitrososphaera. The sequence goes on from DAINBL010000004.1 coordinate 19,170, forward strand.
ATTTCAATATGGAATGTAGTGCCGCTCACCGAAATGCTTGCAGCGCTCTCTACATTCATGTCTGGAGTAATTACATCCACTGCCCCAGGTCTGATGGTGTTGTCAAGTGGGACATCGACTGGCACATTGGAATATACACTTGATGCTATGCCAATGGCAATGAACACTATCCCTGCTGCAATAGCAATGTAAAAGACCCTGCTTGACAGCATACAAATTGCCGAAGCGCTGCACTATATATAGTGCTTTATGGCGCTTCAACCAGAGCAGCAGCAGCAGCAACACAAATGGTAACAGTGTGGCAAGATCTTCTTCTTAAGGTGTTACATATTACATTAGATCGACGTCATGAGACTGGCTCTCGACATATCCTGCAGATGTAATCTTGATGAACTCGGCGTTTGTTTGCATCTCCGGAATTGTTTTTGCACCGCAGTAGCTGAGCCCCGATCGCAGGCCGCCTGCCATCTGTCTTATGATCTCTACTACGCTTCCATTGTATGGGACCATAGCCTCAACACCTTCTGGGACATAGTCGTTGAGGTCATCAGAGTCTACTACCTGAGGTCCCGCTTCGCGGTATTTACGACCAAGTGACGCATAGAATGACGCCATACCACGATACATCTTGTACATTTTGCCATTCTTGACAAGGGTCTTGCCTGGGCTCTCATCTGTCCCACCAAATAGACTTCCTATCATTACTGAGGATGCACCTGCAGCTAACGCCTTGGTAATGTCACCAGAGTTGCGGATGCCTCCGTCAGATATTATAGGTATATCATAATCGCGTGCGACTTTGACGCTGTCAATTACTGCGGTCAGTTGCGGCACCCCTGAGCCTGTCACGACTCTTGTTATGCATATCGAGCCTGATCCTACTCCTACTTTGACTGCATCGACACCGGCCTTGATGAGGTCGCGACTGCCTTCGCCTGTAGCAACATTGCCTGCAATGAGCTCGCAGTCAGGAAACGCCTTTTTGATCATGTGTACCGTGTTGATAGCATTTTCGCTGTGGCCGTGCGCAATGTCGACTACAATAACATCTGCACCCGCCTCAAGCAGCGCCTCTGTACGCTCTAGATAGTCACCCTTGACGCCGACTGCAGCGCCTACAAGCAATCTGCCTTTCTTGTCTTTTGATGCATACGGATACTGCTCCATTTTCAAGATGTCCTTGCTGGTAATAAGCCCTACAATGTGCCTTTTGTCATCAACCACAGGCAACTTTTCTATCCTTTTAGTGTGTAAAATTCCCTTTGCCTGATCTATGGTAAGGCCTACCTTGGCAGTGATGACATCCTTTGTCATAAGTTCTGACACCTTGAGTCTGTTGTTATTTTCAAATGTAATGTCGCGCCTTGTAATTATGCCGAGCAGTTTGCCCCGATCTTCTACAAGCAGGCCGGAGACGCTGTACTCTGCCATAGCCTTTTTTGCTTCTGCCACTGTCAGATCAGGTTTGATGGTATATGGCTGCTCTATCATGACTGACTCTGAGCGTTTGACCTTCAGGATCTCGTCTACTTGATCCTCTATTGTCATAAATCGATGGATAATTCCAATCCCACCTTCCCTTGCCAAAGCAATTGCCATGCCTGATTCAGTGACCGTGTCCATATTGGCGCTGATAATTGGTATATTGAGTGTGATGTTGCGCGACAGCTTGGTGCGCAAGTTTGTTTGAGATCTGGAAACTATCGGCGACCGTTTAGGAACGAGAAGTACGTCGTCAAATGTCAGACCCTGTACAATGTCCAACTATTTCCTTGATGTGTAACAGATCTGAAGCATTATAAGCGTTTGCCAA
>DAINBL010000005.1:0-19562 GCA_036732945.1 Nitrososphaera sp.
GTGAGAAGATTCACAGGTAACCTTGTTAAGGTAAACACAAAATTTGAAGATAGAGTCATGTTGTTGAAATACTATCCTGGCTTTGACCCCGCGCTCATCGAGCATGCGATTAATTCAGGCTACAGGGCTATAGTTCTTGAAGGAACAGGGCTAGGTCACGTAGGCAAGGAGTGCTTTCCCGCTCTCAAAAAGGCGGTTGGTGCAGGCCTTATGGTATGCATGACATCACAGTGTATCTGGGGGCGCGTAAGGATGACAGTCTATGACACTGGCAGAGATTTACTAGATATCGGGGTGATATCTCTATCTGATATGATTTCTGAGACTGCGACGGTCAAAGCAATGTGGGCGCTGGCAAACAGCGAGGATGTAGAAGCTGCCAAAAAAATAATGCAAGAAAATCTTGCAAATGAAATGTCAGACATCATCCCGATATTATAATAAACATAGCAGATTACATCAACAAAGCAATTATTCGATTGTGTGCCGAACATCAAAGCCCCAAAGATAGGGTAACGAGTGAGAGACTATACGTTGTTGTGAGACTCGTAATAACAGATTCAGTAGAAAAGTGGTATCAGGGTACACTTCACAGGACAGACATTTTCACAGGATGGCAGGTAATAATTCCCTCTGGAGTTACAACAAAAGCACATGCAATATCATATCAGAGAACTTTCTCAGACTTTGAAAGAGTTATGAGCTCATCTTATGGGGGCCGGCTGACTCAATTTCCCTGTACAAAAGGGCTCGCAGGTAAGGTGAGAGTATAGGAATGCGGTACTACAAACATCAATCCTGAAAGTGGATGCGAGGAAATCTAGGTTTCATAAGAGGGGTTTACAGAACCGGCAAGGCTTAATACGTGTGTTAGGGGAATTTCTAGCCAGTGGCATCTCCTCTAGATCCTGCCTCTTTGAACCTGAAGGTCGGCTTTGAAATACATCAGCAGCTAGCCACAAGGAGCAAGCTATTCTGCAACTGCCGCTGCGAAGATGCCAAAAATTATGATAGTTCGTTTGTACGCAAGCTGCGGCCAACCCAAAGTGAACTTGGAGCCTATGACCCAGCAGCAATGTTTGAGTTTTCCAAGATGCACACTGTTGAATATCATGGGGCTCTTGGTTCTTGCTGCCTTGTGGAGGCTGATGAGGAACCTCCACAAGATGTCAGCACAGAGGCACTTGAAACTGCGCTGATATTTTCACTTGCACTCCACTCTAAGATTATGGATGAGATTCATGTCATGCGTAAGATAGTGATAGACGGCTCAAATACCACCGGTTTTCAGCGTACGATGCTTATTGCATCTGGCGGCTATCTCGACATTGCAGGCAAGCAAGTCGGAGTTCAGAGCATCTGTCTTGAAGAAGACGCAGCAAAATTAATAGGGGATGAAAAGAGAGTGCGAAAGTTCGGCCTTGACAGGCTAGGTGTGCCACTTGTCGAAATTGCGCTTGAACCGGTGATGGGCAGGCCTAGCGAGATCATGCAGGTTGCCCTCACGTTGGGTAGGCTCCTTCGGGCAAGCAAGCGGGTTGCACGGGGGCTTGGCAGCATCAGGCAGGACATCAACATCTCAGTGCAGGATGGTGCTGTGATTGAGGTCAAAGGTGTGCAGCAGCTTGACCAGTTGGTAAAAGTAATCGAGTATGAGATGCAGCGACAATACGGCTTAATATTGATCGCACAGAAATTGAAAGAAAAGAATGTCGCTATCAAAAAAGTAGGCGACAGAATTGAAGATGTCTCGGACATTCTCGGCAACAAGGCGTCTTCAAGAATTGTTAAAAAGATTCTTGAAGGCGGAGGGCGGATCATAGCAATAAAGGTGCCAGGGTTTGCAGGTATAATCGGCTTTGAGCCCTATACGGATATCAGACTTGGAAGAGAGCTAGGCAAGTTAGTCAAGTTTTATGATATAGATGGTGTCTTCCATTCAGACGAGCTTCCAAATTATGGAATAACAGAGGAAGAAGTTGCAGCAGTCAAGCAAAGACTACAAATGAATGACAACGACGCTTTCGTTATCTTAGGAGGTCCAAATGACAAAATCAAGTTCGCTTCTGAGGCAATAATTCTGCGGCTTAAAGCTGCAATTAATGGTGTTCCTGCTGAAACTCGTGCAGCAACCCCGGACGGCAAGACGGTGTTCTTGAGACCAAGGCCGGGTATAGCAAGGATGTACCCTGAGACAGACATACTGCCTATTGCGATCACTAAGCCGATGCTCGAGCCGCTTGCAGACAAAGTGCCAGCACATTGGGATGAGATTGTGGATTCGCTTGCCAAGAAATATAGTCTCAACAAGGAGCTGGCAAGTCAGATATTTGACTCTGACTACTTTAGCGTGTTTGAGGAGATTGCAAGCGAGACCAAGATAGAGCCGACATTTATCGCATCCAAGTTGACAGAGGGTCTCACCAGCTTGGAAAGGCAAGGATTGGATGTTTCTGTCTTGACAAGTAAGGACATAAAAGATGTCTTTGAGGAGCTTGACAAGGGCTCCACACAAAAAGAAGCAGTTGTCTTGTTATTTGAAGTGCTGATAAAAGCGAATAGTCGATCCAACTGCGACAACTGCAAAATTGGGAAAATGCGGCCGGAGCTCGCAAGAGTGACGGATCAAAGTCGAATATACAAGTGCGACAACTGCGGCCGTGAGGCCATAGTGGCGACTGTCAATGAACAAGTAAATATAAGTAAAGTCATTCAGGCAGTAGGCGTATCTTCAATAAGTGACGAAGAGCTAAGCAAGGGACTTGACAGGATAATAAGCAACAATATGTCAATAATCAAGGAAAAAGGTGCGAATGCATTGAGCACACTCATGGGAAGGGCGATGGCAGAATATAGGGGCAAGGCCAATGGTCAAAAGGTAAATTCAATGCTGAGGGACAAGATGAGCAAGATGGTCAACAAGTAATAATGTACAAGCCCAAGTCTACAAGGGAAATTTACATTGAATCCCTTTCCATTAATTCTGCAAGCATAGAAAAGCAGCTCGCTGACCAGTCGGTCCTAGCACAGGAGATTAGGATCATATTAGATTTTGTTTCAAAGATATATCGCGAAAATGTTGAGCGGATTATCACACTATGCGATAAGGACATGATGGCTCTGGAGTATGTGCCAAGCCCGCTCAAGCTGTTCGTTGATTGTCTGGCCCAGGTGCAAAATTCACTTAGCCTTTCGTCACCAGCGAGTAGGCTGATCCAACGCTATGCAGCAGCATGGGAAGATTGGATGTAGTACTAGCCAGTCAGCCAGAAACTTCTTTAATGTAACGCTCATGTTATGCCCGTTGGCACGAAGATTTAGTGAAGAGAAGGCCGACTTTCATCCTAGGTCATGGCTGTCCAAATACAGGCGCACTTCATTAGGCTACCTCACAAAGATGTTGTTGTTTTACCACGGGATTGGGATCCTTCTGCTTCTTGCAGTCACGCCCGTGATTGAACAGGTTCTTCCAGACTATGAACAGCCAAGCATCCCAAGGTCATTATTGTCAGTACTTGCGGCAGGACCATTGGAAGAGACTATATTCTTTGGCATCCCGTTCTACATATTTGGAAATGCCTATTCTGTCCTCGCCACCGGCGCTGTGTGGGTTGGGATACATGTTTTGAACACGGACACACTTTCCGTCAATAGCCTTGCGTTTGGCAACCTGCTCTTTGTGCTTCCATCCCTTTTCTTTAGCCTAAGGACATGGGTCAGTGGCAAGGGTTGGTTTTCAGTGGTTGCACATTCTGCTTGGAACGGTATCTTCTTTGCTGCTGGCTGCTCCGTCGGCGAATTTACGTGCACTGCAATTGACATAGACATTAGCACTACTGCGATAAGCATTGCACTGTCGGGAGTATTGCTTGGAGTAACCTATGTACTCTATAGGAGAAAGGAGAACAAGGAGCGATAGCCGTTGCAGTCTAACGAATTCAATATATAGCCCGCCATTTGTGTTACAAGCGAAACAATAATGAGCCAAGCTGAAAATGACGTTAACGTCACCGTAACCATAGGCGACGTCAAGGTTGAGTTCAGCGGCTCTGTGGAGACCGTCACACCTTCTGTGATGAACTTTCTGCTTAAACAGGTGCCTTCAATGGATCTTGCAAGAAAGATCCTGCTCAACTATGCAGCGCAGGAGCTCATCGAGACATATTCCCCTCTCATCAAGATCACACCAGAGGGTCCTCGTGTGATTCTGGATACCGATGTCAAGCTGTCTGATAAGGATGTAGTAGCTCTGCAGCTTGTAGCTGCCAGAATCGCAAAAGATCTTGGCAGGCTGCAGGACAATTCGATGCAGGTATCAGATATTCATACTGCTACCGCGCTTAACCCAAAGTCCATAAGCTCCAGAATATCTGAAATGGTTAAGGCCGGCCACGTGGCGCGTGACGAAAAGGAGCCTAGCAAATACAGGATAACGACAGCAGGCATCCACTGGCTCAATTCTACTATAGCCAAGAAGATCAGGCCTGCGCAGTAGTGCTATTTGGTGGCCTTTTCTGGATGTAGCGGTAATTCCGCATTGTTCCAATTCTTGTCAAGATATTTTCTCGCACCATATCTGTGAGTGAATGCGAGACTGCAGTCCTGTCGTAATTGTAGCCTCTTCTTGATAACTCTTCATGGACTTCACCAAGCGATCTTTCACTAACAAAATGCCCCTCAAACCAGAGACTTTCCAATAGGCTCCTACATGTCATACCGCTCTTGGTTGGCACCTTCTGTTGCTGTTGCAGCTGATGGCCGCCCTCTGGCATGAGTTCAGTGATAGGCAGGGTCTTTAAGGAGTCTATTTCTCGCCTCAGCTCATCGAGCTGGTTCTGCACTTCTGGCCCCATTATCTTGGTAGTGTCAAGACTTGAGAGCACGCTTTCAACTACCTGCTTGACCTTGCTCTCAATGCAGACTACCTCTACTTCCCATTCACCATGCTTTAGCCTTATTTTGACTTCCTCCGCAGGACCGCCGCTCATATTTACTTAAATAATCCCCTCAGACTGCTATTGATAAATCTGTTGCTGACCATATTGATCATGTTGAGCAATATTAATATATTTGTGCCCGCTGATATTGTTGATCAACATGAACAACCAAAAGGCCCTTTTCTCGGACAACATCTTAAATCTAGGGGATCTTGACATAGTAGAATCAGTGAGCAGGTGTCTTGCTCCAAAGCTTGATGTGCTCAAGGGAAAGAAAATTGTGTTTTGCTATGACGACAAGAAAATGATACCAGTTGATGGATGGGGTATGAGGTCTAATCCTTACGATACAACAACGGTAACTACCATCCGACCGATTAAAGATAATGCCCTTGTGGTGGCTATAGACTCTAGTAGTGTCAAGCTAGCCGAGACAGAAGATGGAAGCGTTTATGGCATTAAGTGTGGCATCGCTACAGCCTATGCTTGCCACACTCTGATGCATTTCAAGATAGGCCCGGTGCTGTTCTACCTAAGCGAAAAGACAATTCACGAATCAGAACTCGAAGAGCGGCTCTCAAGGCTTGTGATCTTGGATGATGACTTGGCGAAGCGTCTGATAAGGGTACGCGTGGAGAGAGCCGTCCAGAAAGAGATTGCAAGCCACTTTACAAATTCAATAATTCTAGTGGACGGCTCGCTCAAAGCATCAATGTTTGAAGAGAGGGAGCGCAGTATAAGCAAGATTTCAGAGAGTAGCGTTCTTCGCAAGAATATGCTGATAGGGATTAGCAAGAGCACTAAGCTCAAGGCACTTGATAGGGCAGCCGCCCCACTAACAAAAGTGCCAGAGCCAGCTTATATTGAAGTTGATGACATAATCAAGAGCCTGATCAGGAACACTGTTGGCAGCAACTTGATGGTCAAACTGGAAAAAGGCAGCAGTCCTATTTTGCGAGCAGACATTGTAGGCGACAGGAGCCAGTCGCTTGGTATGCTCCTTGGAAATGACGTAGTGGCAGGCGGCTATCCTGAAACCCTCAGGCTTGCACACCACATTTCCACGTTCACAAGTACAGAAATGACATGCCTCCGAAGCCACATACTGAACAACTATGACGTGACTGAGCTAGCGGCAGACGATATACGCAGAACTCTTTTGGGGTCGATATCGGTATGAAAATACTATCAAAGAATGGTAACGAACTGCTATTACTTGCCATGAAGGAAGATTCAGCTGCCAAGGGAGATTACTTACTCATAGAGGACAGGAACAAGAGTATGGTTGTACAGGTCTATGATGAAGAGTATCTTTCATCTCAGGCTTTAATTGAGGACATTGTCAAAGAAGAGGTGGTCAACGCGTCAAGCACAGAGAACATACACGATCCGCTTAACATCGGCAGTCTATCTCGGTTGGTAAGAGATGCCAGAGTATTTCGCGCTAAGATAAGAGCATCGGTCAATGACGGGAAATTATCAAGCGACGTAACGTGGCTTCCTTCAAGAGTTGAGTCCAAGATAAGGCGGATTGAGATGAAAGAGCTTGACTCTCTGCTTGGAAGGAGTGGTGTATTTCCGATTCCACTTGGCAGAACCGGCCACGAAGAAGAGTTTGAAATTTACGCAGAAGATCTGGACGGCAAGCTGACTGTCATTACAGGCAAGAAGGAATCCGGCAAGTCGCATCTATCCAAGATGCTTATCAAGACACTGGTGCAATACGGCGCCTTTGTGGTCGTATTTGACCTGAACAACGAATATGGAGGCCTTGGATGGAACCGCGCTGGTGTCCCTTCTTCAATCCACAAGCAGATCAGGGTGCTCGAGCCGGGTAAGACACTGAGGTTTACTCTTGACTACTGTGGTAAGACAGCAGTATCTGGAATGCTTAAAAATGCTCTTGACATGCCTGCCGCATCTTTGCGTGAATTTTTGAGGATATGGGACTCATGTGAAAACAAGCAGTCGCTTTCAATAGATGCGATAGGTAATGCTGTCAACACCTGGAACATCAATGAGCTTGTGCGAGACGCACTAGTATCTCGCTATCACGTCATTCAGTCCTCACGATTATTCATCAACGGTGAAGGAGGCCTGCAATTTGAGGACATAATTTCAGGCAAGAGCGGTGCAGCCATGGTAATCAACATGGCAGAAGTTTCTCCTACTGTACGAAGGATGGTCGTAGAGTTAGTATTGAGCAAGATTGTAGACCTACTGGAACATAAGCAAATCCCACCGATTTTCCTGTTTGCAGAGGAGGCACACATCTACATACGCGATACATATTGGGAAGACATCATTACTCGGATGAGGCACTTTGGCATTTATACCACTTTTATCACAAACCAGCCCGATGCAATAAGTGATGGTATCTATCGACAGGTGGACAATATTTTCCTGTTTAACTTTACAAACGACAACGATCTAGACAAAATATCCAAAGTGTCGCTGGCAGACAATGATACCATACGATCGATAGTGAGAACGCTTCCACAGCGCCACTGTCTGGCTATAGGCAAAGCAGTTTGTGACCTGCCTATGGTGATCAAAGTAGCAGCAGCTGAGGTATTGATGCTTGGAGAAACTAAAAAATTCTTTGCTAAGAAATAGGCTATCCTATGGCAGTCTGACCACGCTTTCTTGTCCCAATGTCAATTGCTTCAGTGACGGTGGAGACAAATATCTTACCATCGCCTGCAGAACCAGTGCTTGTGGTATCGAGGATGGCTCCGATCACCTTCTCAACTTCAGGGTCATCAACCACGGCTACAACATTAGCTCTAACTGAAAATTCAGCAGAGACTCCCCTTGTCCCCCTGCCACTCTGGACCTGTGGTTTTTCGCCCTTGCCCCTTCCTTTCGCGTCAAGGATGGTCGCACCGCCTACGCCAGCGCTCCTTAGAGCTTCATTAACAGCACTAACCTTCTCCGCAGATATAATTGCCTCTACACGCTTCATGTCACGATGTAATTAAAGTTACCATATAAGGTTTTCAAATAATTAGATTATCACTATTCAATATATCCACTAATAGCAAATGCAATGTAATTATCATAAAATTTGCGTAAATAATATTAACCTGAAATCTGAACACTGAATGTTTTACCGCAGCATTCATAAACGTCTATCGAAGATAGAGGTTACTTGCATTGCAGGAACATGATAAGATTAAGAACCGGAGCAAGCTTGACATAATATATGACATACTCGTATCTGCAACAGGCGGAGTCAAAAAAACGCATATTATGTCGCACGCAAACTTAAGCTCCGAGCAGATGAACTATTACTTCAATACACTACTATCACATAGCCTCTTGAATGCAGAGAAAGACTCAGACGACAATCTCGTTTACAAAACAACACACAAGGGAGTCAGGTTCCTTCACTGTTGCGCGCAAATAAAGTCACTTATCGCACCAGTAGCAAAGGTAAGAATGCGAAGCGATCTACTCTTCCTTTAGAAGCAATAGAATTATCTTCGTATACCGTTAAACGCAATATTACCCTACCTTTGAGCGATGGCTCATTATCCGACGCAGGAAGACGAGCTTCGGACAAGGGAAGCACAGGCAGACAGTATCAAACAAACAGAAGAAGCCAAGTTCCTTTCTACCTTTCAAACAATCCCGGCAAGAAATGCCGGGAGGCTATCCGAGCTGGCAAACTCAATAGTGAGCAACTTTAACAGAGTAATGGATGAGGCGCGTCAAGAACCATACCAGCGACAGGAAGACATCATGGCAGGCATGAAAAAACTATTGGAGGAGCAGATCAACGTAATTGAAGCGCGACGCTCCTATACTATAAAGATAAATCCATCGAGTGCCTTAAGAGAAGAAAAAAAGCCCTAGCAGCCGTGGTCTTTTACCCAAGGCTCATGAGCGAACTCGCTTGTTGCGCACTGCTCCGTTTCAAGCTCAGCATAACCATTATCCAAAAGCCCGCTATTGAGGTTGCTTGATGAGCAGTACACTACGGCTAGGACGTCAGAGTTGGATGTAAGCAACATTCCGTCTGGATCTACCAGCACGTTACTCCCAAGGCAGAGGTCACGGGTAAAGGCCGTCGACTCCATGAACCCTTCTTCGGTCCTTGAAGGAGCCTTGATGAGGGCAAGGTCAACCTTGTATATGGTGTTGTTTAACCTGACATAAAGTGTATCTCCATCCACTATTCTGGTTACCACACCTTCGACGCAGCCTGCCGACCCAAGGCATTCTACATCTGATCCAGAATATGCGTTATCAAGTATTCTGCTGAGTGTATCAGAATTATTGAGATTTCCTTGGATGTTTTCCATACTATCAAATGTTGTAGTAGGGTTGTCAGGATCATTGAGGTTGCCACGCGTATTTTCTACAAACTGCCACTCGTTATTACCATCAGGAATCCTCTGCCAAGTACTCTCATCGTCACCCCTATCTACAAGAGATGGTGTTCGGTCCTTGATATCGCCTGTTGCGTTTGCAAGGGCAAGGCTTTCTGCAGTGTTTGACAGCATAGGCCCGTCAAACTCAATCACATATGTTTCGCCTGCCTCAATTACAGCATCTGATGGCAGTTTGATCGTTGCAGATGTGAATAAGGGTCTTATCTCAAAGTTGCTGATGTTGACATCGACGGCGGTTGGGTTGTATAGCTCGATCCACTCCTTGGCCATGTCGTTGCCTATAGGATTGAGCTCAACTTCGTTTATCAAGATGCTATCACCTGCTGTAACATATGACGTGTCTGCATCATTGACAAATGGAATACTGCTTAGTCCTTCTATTGCTTCTAAAGGAAGAGGAGATTCATTGTCTGTGTCACTTTCTGTCACATTGTCTACAAGATCGATAATGTCGTTAGCAGTAATATTGGATACTGCATTTTGGCCGACTACAGAGGGGATGCTGCCGCCACCTCCTACTAAGGAAAGCAGCAATAGCGCCAATGCAGTCTCCAGGTTTATTAGCATTATATACTCTCTTAGCAGAAAGAAGCGCTTTGGGAAATATTAACAGTTATGAAGGCTATCTCTAGAGTAGTATTTTACTACTGTTGGAGTTTTTTGTGTAGATAGATTCTCTTTAATCTGTCTAACACGAGAACAAGCACAATTATCACTACTATAGCAATTGCTGCCTGTACTGCAGATATAGTCAACCTCTCGCCGTGGCCACCAAACATATACAACTCTATAGGTGCGACGAAAACGACCAAGAAGGCCGCAACAGCAAGTATCATTGCCCACATCCCTGTCATAAAAAGAGCCAAAATTGTAAGTGCCATGTCATCTACTGCCGGAGGACGATGATGTACTGGATCGCAATTGAGGCAAATGCCAAAAGTGCAGTAAAGATTGCTAGCTTGAATATCTGGTAACCAATCTCTCTTTCACCAAGCGGCCTATCTACAACAATCAGCCTTACAAGTGTAGCCGGAGCAGTACTATCAGTTGATGCTGCTAGCTTGAAGTCATCTGTCAGGATCGTAGGCCTTGCCTTTACCTGCCTGTGCTCTACGATGCGCTTGACACTTGCAAGGAACAGGAATGAGTTCATGACGGCAGGCAAGAGCGCGATTACACCAATTATTTCAGAACTGCCTGCGATGGCTACCGCACCATACATCGCTCCAAGCAAAAGCGTGCCCGAGTCGCCAGGAAATATCCGACTTGGGAACTTGTGATACTTGTAAAATGCAATTGTGGCAAATAATATTGGAAGCGCAGCAAGGAATATTTCAGGGCTGCCAAAAATCGCGATGCTCGCCAAGAGTGGGATCGCTGCAATTATCAAAAAGCCACTTGCTACTCCGTTTAGCACGTCAATTGAGTTAATAGTGTTACCAGTGACAGGAATGATGACGAATATAAGCGGCATGTATAGTAGGGGTATGTACGCACGGCCAAAGATTAGGTTGAGAGACTCTCCATACACTTCCCCTATATGTAGAATGTCAAAAACAACCAATGGAACGGCAGCCGCCAGCAGTGCCACTGGCTTAAACCACCCAGGCATCATTCTGCTGTCATCGATGTAGCCTACGAGAAACGCGATCGCTGTTGTAAGAAGTATTGCAAGGACTGCAATGTTCATTGTGAGGACAAAGAGCACAGTTTCCGCTGCAGCAATACTGATCATGATTACTGGACCTGCTGGTCGCGGAACTGGAGGCTTTTCCGCCTTGTGAGCGTCGGGAACCACCTTGCGCTTCGCAGTCAGCGACTTGATTGCTGCCGGCGTCATGAACAAAACGCCAAAGAACGATATGGCGGACACGGCTGCACCATATATTATGAGGTTAACGCCGTCCAGCATTTGATATTACTGTCCCAGCCTCTTCTCTAACTGATGCTTTAACTTTTCTGCTGCAGCTGGCCCTATCTTGGGCACACTGGCAAGCTTGGCATGCGAGGCCTTGGCTATCTTAGCCACATCCGTAAAGCCTGCGTTATAGAGTGCCCTAGCCTTGACTCTTCCAATGCCCTCAAGCACTACAAGCGGTAGCAGCTCCTCCCTCACTCCATACCTTATCCTAGTACGTAGGTTATAAAGTTCTGGCATAAGATCCTCGCGACGCAGTAGCTTGGCTACTTCATAAAGCGAATAGGCAAGCCAGTTAGCCATCTCCACCATCCTGTGCATATCACCGGGCTCAACTCCTATCTTGTCGCTCAGTACCTTGTCGGTCGTCTCCTCTATCCACTGACACAAGGCCCAAAAGCTGCGAGAGCAGTCGTACTCGCTTATCGGGTATAACAGTTCATTACCACGACGTTGTATCAGGGTGCTTAGCTGATCATAATCCGTTTTGCGTAATGACAATTTTGGATAAAAGTCAGGGCTGTTTGCTATGACATGCAGAAAGCCAAGCGCATGTTTGGTAGCTGCGGCCGTGTACTCTGCCCCTCGGAGTGCATCCCTAAATTTGACGGCAGTAACCGGATTGACGTAGAGGAGTGACGTCCGTCTTCCAAAATCTGTGGCAATATAGCGGTCGTTCTTTGACTTGATCAATTCTTCTTGCTCTAGGTATTCAAGGGCGGACTCGACCTTGACTTCGACAGTTGCAGTCATATACTGGCGTGCAAACAGTGTCCTTGCGAAGAGATCGTGGATCTCTGGTTTTTTCATCCCAGGTACAGTTGCAATGTTTGAGAGCAAATGAAACCTGATGGCATTGTCGCTTGACAACTGAGACCGAAGTGGCTCTGGGCTCCCAAGGACGTAATGGTCATAAAGATCTTCAGCGTCTGCACCGGACTCACTTACGATTATAGCCTCACCGTATGTATCGTACTGCGGTCTGCCGGCCCTGCCGCACAGCTGCTTATATTCCAGCACGCTGATAGGCAAATTTCTACCATACTCCGAGTCGTATCGCAAGATGCTTGCTATCACGACCCGCCTTGCTGGCAGGTTAACGCCAGCAGCAAGAGTCGGCGTCGCAGTTAGCAATTTGATCACACCTTTCTTGAATGAGCTTTCCACAATCTCCCTGCTTGACGGTGCAAGCCCGGCGTGATGGAATGCTACCCCTTTTGATACGAGCTTCGCTAGCGTCTTTGTGATCTCACTGTCGTCCCCTCTAGATAGTATTTCAGATGATGTCTTGACTGCCAGTCCTCTTGCTGCTTTGTCTAGCCCTTTGTAGACACCTTCTGCAGCTTTGGCTGCAAGCGAAGAAGCGCGCTTTCTTGTTTCTGCAAATATGAGTGCCTGCCCACCTCCATTGATAGAATCAATAGCAATGTCTACTGCAGATGAAATGCCTGAGCTGTTGATTCTGAAAGTATTGCCGCCTCTCATTCTGATCATGCCATGTTCATAGACTCCCTCTACTAGCTTTGTTGGTCGCCAGTTGCTTTCTACAAGTTCGCAGGCAAGCCAGTCGGCTATCTCGCCGGAATTGGCTACTGTAGCAGAAAGTGTCACTATCTGCGATTGAGGGTAGTGCTTGCGGATTTTCGTAAGCATCATCTCAAGTGTTGCCCCTCTTTCCCTATCGCCTATCAGGTGCACTTCATCAGATACAAAGAGCCCTATGTCATCCAGCCACTCAGCATTATGGCGGAAAAGAGTATCCATCTTTTCATTTGTAAGAACTATGACGTCTGCAGCCGCCAGTTCTTTTCCAGGCGAGTCGTAGTCTCCAGTTGCGGCCATCACCTTGATCTTTCTGCCAAAATCAAGATTCTCAAGGACCTTCATGTCGTTATACTTTTCGCTTGCAAGGGCGCGAAGCGGTGTCAGATATACTGCTTTCCTATTCTTTTCAAGCGCCTTGCGAATGGCCATCATTGCGATAAGTGTCTTGCCGCTGGCAGTTGGAGTAGTCATGAGCAGACTCTTTCCTTCCAATATGCCGCGCTTCAATGCCATCTCCTGAGGCGGATATAGAGAGGAATAGCCAAGATGCGAAAGAAGTGTTTTGATTGAACCGTCGGTTAAAGCCGCTGGCATTTTAGAACTATAATCAAGCCGGCTATTTTAAAAATGCATTTACGCCTTAGCCCAAAATCCAGGCCGTCTTTCAAATATCTGGCCTTCCCGATTAAACTTTTGGATGTATTTCCTTGCTTCTTCGTCAGAGAACTTGCCGGTCTTCACCAGCTCGTCTACAAGCGCCTTGTCTTCCACATCATTGTTCTCAGCGCCGGTAAGTCCTCTGAACAGTTCCATAAAGGTTTTTTCCTTTGAAACTACGCTTTGAGGCTTCCCATACAGCACACCAAGGTCTGTCTTTCCTGTGTTGACGTCGACGCCAGCAGTCCTCATCATCTGGTCTACAAGGTAGATCGCACGCTGGGCATCCTCTGCGTCCACCACATCCTTCAATAGTAACCTCGCACGAGCAGACGCAAGCCTAATCAGGCCTTCAAGCTGCCTTGGAGTCACTGTTATCATCCCTTCGGACTCAATCCTTCTCATATCCATATAATAACTGCGAACAATGTCAATTGCTTCGGGCGTTAGTGCTGGCTCGATCTGCTTTGCGTATGACAGATACTTGCTGAAAAGATCGATATCAATCGCAGGCCTAGCCGCTTTTTCCGTATCGCGGTGTATCTCCAAGATGTGGCTTGCGACAAGGTTGTCCTTTTCCTTGTCTGGACTATCTCTGACTATGAATATCAGGTCAAACCTTGTCAGTAGTGGCACTGGTAGGTTGACATTTTCTGTTATGTTCTTGTATGGGTCATATTTGCCATATATCGGATTTGCTGCAGACAGGATCGACGTTCTTGCATTCAGTGTAGCTACAATGCCCCCCTTTGCCACCGAGCAAGTCTGCTGTTCCATCACTTCATGAAGCGCCGAGCGGTCTTCCGGCTTTATCTTGTCAAATTCGTCGATGCATACGATTCCCTGATCGCCCAATACGACTGCGCCTGCTTCTAGCATCATGATCCCTGACTTGTCACGAATAACTGCAGCTGTCAGTCCTGCAGCGGTAGAACCCCTACCGGAAGTGTACAGTCCCCTCGGAGCAATCTTGGCGGTGAATTTTAACATCTCTGATTTGGCCGTACCGGGGTCACCTACTAAAAGCACGTTGATATCGCCTCTTCTTGTCGAGCCGTCCTCAAGCCTCTTTGTCACTGAGCCTACAATAAGCAGCAGTATTGCTTCCTTGATCGGCTCATGGCCATAAATATGGGGAGCAAATGAGGCAATCAGCTTCTCGTAAGCATCGGGCTTGCTTGCTATAATCCTTATTTGCCGCTCGTCCTCCGTGCTTATCATTATTCTCTCAACAGATCTTGTGTCTTTGCTTCCTGCCCTGCCACCAAGATACTCGATGTTGTTTCCTTCCATACGAAGCCGGAATAGGCTTGTCTTGGCCTGTGGAGCCAGCTGCTCCTGCTCTATTCTAATAATGCCCGTGAGTATGATTCTATCGCCAGGGCGGCACTGGTCCACAAGGTCACTCATGACAGTAACTTCGATGTAGTGTGGCAGTTGGCCTGCAGGTAGATCTTCGGGCAGCTCCTGTAGCCGCACCATCTGGAAATCGATAAATACGCTGCTCTCGGGATCCATTTCGAGTTCTTTTTCAGAGCACGCATGGCATTTAAGCGGCTTTTTCATCACAAGACCTTTGAGCTGCGCCTCTGTGACCGTGTTGCAGTTCGTGCATTTGTACGCAACCTTCTTGGCAAGGGGCTTGACTTCTGATGAGCGCACGACCATGCCAGAGATGCTCACAAGCTTATTTATCAAGTCGGCGTTTATTTCACGCAGGCCCTTTTGCACAGTATAGTTGCCTATTCTGACCCGGATCTTTTCACGGATCTCTTGCTCATAGTCAGGATGGATCTCGCGCAGGACCGATAGAACTGCTTCGTTGAATGCCTCAAGATATTCATCGGGCTTATGTGTTATCTCTTTGGCAAGGAGAGGGTTGTAAGAATCGAGATCAATATAGTCTACGATAAGCGACTGAACGCCTGACGCCATCATGTTATTTATCCTGTCAAAATACTTGTAATTGCTGTCGCGGTCCTTGAATGCTTTGAGGAACTTTTCCAGATCGTTTGCAAGCGCTGCCGTGGTCTGCTGCTCAGACAAACTTCTTTAGTACTCCTTTTTTGAATTTCATTGAAGCATTGTTTATCATGATGTAAAGCTCCTTCTCTTCAGCAGCTAGCTTGGATTCAAGCTCAGGTGAAAGCGATGAGGCGGCAGCCAGCTTGACTATTTTTTCAAGTCGAGAGGCTACAAATGTATTTAGGGAAACAACCAGGTTTTCTCTTTCCCGCTCCTTGAGACCTTCAAGGTAGTCATTGACTCGGACGTAGAAGTCAATATCAACACCAGAGAGGTCATGGGGCTTTGCAATGCGCTCGCGATTCATAGTCCGCGATATATACCCGGTGATGTCGCTTGACTGGATTTCCACTGCATCCTGCTGGACAAGAATCTTGGCTATCCAACGCGGAAGAGATGACATATCACCTTCTTTTGCATCAATCACAAGGTTGCCCACGCTCATCTTAGAATCCTTTTTATATGTCACCCTGACCTCTTCCAGCATATAGCCTAGCTGGTAAATGCTTTGAATAGCTTCAATCCTTGGCTCTGAGCGTATGGTAGTGGCCATCTGGGAGCTGTTTAGAACGGAGTACTTATTATATATCATATCAGCACAGCTTTTGTAAAGCTAGTAGCTAGCTTCTACTGTTTTACCGGAAATTAGCAGCTTGTGATGCAAAATAGCAACCTATTAATGGTTTAACGACTTCAGTGAAAGCGCTTCATGTTGCAGTCGGCCAAAAAAACAGATCTGGCGAACCTTATGTGGTCTGAGAAATACAGGCCAAAAAAACTAAGCGAGGTAGTTGATCAGAAGGAGATAATCAAGGGCATAAGCAACATGATTAAGAGTCCGGACATACCTCATATGCTGTTCGCCGGGCCGGCAGGGGTTGGCAAGACCACTACTGCACTCTGCATTGCAATCGAGCTCCTAGGAGAAGAGTGGAGAAAGAACACGCTCGAACTAAATGCATCAGATGAGCGCGGCATTAAGATGGTGCGGGAGCGCGTAAAAGAGTTTGCAGCTTCGATTAAGCTGGCAGGTGACAAGGAGTTTGGTAAGCCCAAGATAATCATACTTGACGAAGCTGACGAGATGACCTCTGAGGCCCAGACTGCGCTCAGGCGCATAATTGAAGATAGCGCAAGGACGACTCGATTTGTTATTATTTGTAATTATCTATCTCAGATAATTGAACCGATACAGAGCAGGTGTGTAGTGTTCAGATTTACACGCTTACCAAAGGAAGATGTTATCGGTCATTTGAAAATGATCTGCGAACAACAGAAGGTGAAATATGAAGAAAAGGCCCTTGCTCAGATATATGAGGCAACTGGGGGCGACTTACGCCACTCCATAAACATTATGCAAGCTGCATCAGGCATGGGCTTAGTATCTGCGGCAAGTGTTACAGCGGCTATGGGACTTTCAGGTAGGTCAAGAGTGGGCGAAGTGCTGCGCCTTGCAATGTCTGGCAAGTTCAATGAATCCAGAGCAAAGCTTCTGGAGCTGACACAGGTCTATGGGATGTCTGAGGGCGACTTTATGAAGTATGCAAACCAGGAGGCATATGAAATGGAGATCGAAAAGCCAGAGGAGTTTGCAGCTATAATGGCGGAGTACGATTACAGGCTTACAGCTGGCGCGCATCCAGAAATTCAGCTTTCGGCACTATTGGCGCAGCTAGGCAGGCTGGCTAAGAAGTAGCTAGATCAGAACACATAGATGCCTAATAGTGTAATAGAGAGCTCGCTTACTATGTCATCTTCATCAGGTACTCGGTTTTTGTGGCTTTCTTTTCAACACAATGTATCGTATGACTCCACATATCTGCACGCAGCTCTTCTACCGAGACTGGCTGATGGGGTTATCTCCTTCTGTAGCCATCTGGAACCGTCACACCCACATCAATGACATAGTTGTTCTTAGAATAAAAGACCAGATAAGGCTTAAGAGGAAGAGCTTTTACTCCATACACAGCTAGCTAGTATTCTTCTTCAAACTCTTCACCGCCCTCTTCTTCTTCTACCTCTTCAAAGTCCTCCTCTAGCTCTTCGCGTTCTTCGGCGCTCTTGTACGGAAGATCAGCTTCGCCAGGCACGCCGCACACAGGACACTTGAACTCTATCGTCTGACCCTCGAGGTCTAAGGGGAACTCTTTGGAAAAGACCTCGTCGCATTTTGAGCACACAAGTGTAGTCTGGATGTTGTCCTGGCTGAACTTGTGTGATTGCACTCTAAAGGTAGTATTTGCCAATATTTTCGTCCTACGTATAGGAAATCTCCTTTTTTATAAGCGTTCTTTGACATCTAGTAGCATTTTCTAAGAACGATTCTACTCACTATTACAATACGAAACTTCTGCAATCATAAAGGGGATGTCTGTATCTCGACCGCCATGTCACTGGTGTTAAACGATTGACAGAAAATAGATCTCTAGCAGCATAGATTCACATTTTTTTTCCTGCTTCTTTCTTTGATAAGTGGGTGTCTCTCTCTCTGACGAATTTCCTGCCTCCTTATTCTTCATTTCTGTTGTGACGATATCGAGCAAATTTTTTGTTGCCATTTCTTGGCCACTTTGCTCGCCGATAGAGAGAGAAAAAGATTTTTAGTTGCAGTTGTTCATAGCCATTCAAATTGAACAGGACTGTATAGTTTCTTTCGTGCATCATCTAAGCTGCTTCGTTCAATAATTAACCCTTGTGATTTAAGCTCTTCTACTGCACTTTGCACAGTCCTTCTTGGAAGGTTAGTCATATTCATGAGCTCAACCTGATCAATTGGATGCTTTGATTTCATTACAAAGTAAACAAATTTGGCTGCTGGACTTCCTTCAGGGTTCTTGCTAAGATTATACACACTAAATGCTGCTTTTGTTGGAAATCCTCTCCTTTGCGACTCCACAGCAGATGCAGCTTCAATTCGTACTTCAGCTAAGTTGACCCGTTGACCAAATTCTGCAATCAATGCAGACTGCTGCGATTCTAGAGGAGCTTCAAAAATGAACGTGCTTGGCGGAAACTTTGCAGTTAACGCGCCAACGAAATTCCATCTTATGAAGCCGTTTTCGTCATAAATTCCAACATTTGCGCCCTCGTTTGCTTCAAGCACGACTTTATCGGAACCCAGTTTAACTGCTTCTTCGATTTTGGCTAAAGTAACATCTAGTGGAAGCTGATGCCTTGGATCTTTTTTGCCAACCTTCCATTGAACATCAAGTTCTTTGGCGAGTATGCTTTCGGTAATCTTTTTCTTATGTTCAAAGTTCAGATTGGAACTATTCTCCCCTATTTCCATAATGTCAAAGCCTATCTTTGCAGCTTCTACAACGAATTTTTCAAACGCGTTTTCTGCTATCATATACTCAGAAATGGTGCTCCCAGTGGAAACCTCAATGTTGAGAGCATGGTAGAATTTGATCTTCTTCGTCAGTGTCTCTTCGGAGACGAGAAGTGGCAGTATTCCATATATCTTCACAACATCAACAAATGGTGCAAGCACTTCAAGATTTTCCTTGTCCAGGCCTTCTAACTTATCAATGATATACGTTCTGCCTTCGTTTCTTGGTTTTTTTGCGTCTATTCTATTCTTAGCGTATTCTTCTAGCAAATCTCAGTATGTATATGCAGAACCTTCATCTATTTTGAACTTTTGTCCAATCCTAGAAGTGCTTATTAAATGTAAATTCAATGAGTATTTAACACATAATTTGATTTTTATATAAAAAAGAGTATTATTCTTCACTTTCATGAAATAGTTATGGATGATTCTGACAAAATAAGAAATACTTTAGGCCTAAGATAGAGAGATATCAGACCAAATGGCATTGTGATGGTCAAAAAATATGCTCGACATACCAATAGAATACTATTCGAATGAAAAAGATGGAATTTGATTTTTGATGAAAGAGAGGTGAGAGCGCACCGAATTAGCTCCCACCTTTCATTTGTATATCTTTTTCTTTTTTTCTCGGGTTCTATTTCACTTTTCACCCTGTGTCGCTGCTGATCAATGCATCAGTGGCATTGGTTGCTGTTGATCCAAGCCCTGAAACGGATGGTAGTCCTCTCTCTTGAAGCACTTGGTCGAGA
>DAINBL010000006.1:0-19021 GCA_036732945.1 Nitrososphaera sp.
TCAAGGTCTGACGGGGCACCCTCTAGCAATATATGGGTGCTACTTCTCACTATAGAGTAAGCACTTCTTGCCACCAGGCCTGCTATCAGAAAGGCAACAAGCGGATCCACTATGGTGATGCCAGTGTTAAGAGCAATAAAGCCGGTAATGATAACCGCTACGGAGGATATTGTGTTGTAGACAACATGGATGAATGCACTATGAATGTTGATACTCTTGCTGGCGTGGTGCTTTAGCAGGAACATCACCGCTAGGTTGCCTGCAAGACCAATACTTGCTGTCAGCAGCATCAATGGTGCATCTATTATACGCGGCGACATAACTCGAATAAACGCCTCGTACAACACCCATAATGAAATTACCGCGAGCGCTACACCGTTTGCAAGTGCAGCCATCACCTCGGCTCTATGGTATCCAAACGTCATTGCGCCAGAATGGCTTTTTGTCGCCATTGTTATTGCAAAAAGACTTAGTCCAATCGCCATCACATCAGTGAACATATGCACTGCGTCGCTCAGAAGCGAAATGCTATCACTTAAAATTCCACCCACAACTTCGACAACCGCTACTGCGGCTATGACTGCAAATGACAACATCAGCATCCTCTTGGGCCGCAGCAAGCTAGTTCCCAATGTAGATGGTCTATATATGCTGCTTTTCGGTATTTACAGATTGTTTTAGCTTAGTGGGCAAGGGCCACCCGCGTAGGATTCTTGTACTTCACAACCTGTGAAGCTCCTTCTTTTGGGTAGATGCCATAGATAAGAGGAGCTTTGGCCACAGTAGAGTCCTTCAAGGTGACCATGATTATCTGGCTATCCTTTGAGCGCTCGAGAAGTATCTTTGATAATCTGTCAGTGTTCTCGGCATCAAGATGTGCGTCTACTTCATCCATCAAATAAAATGGCGAGGGTTTGAGCGACTGGAGAGCAAGCAAGAACACAGTGGCAGCTATAGTCTTTTCGCCCCCCGACAGCGTGGTTGATTCACGAGGGACGGTCTTACCAGGGAACCGCACCAGCAGCATCACGCCGCTTGAAAAAATATCTTCAGAATTTTCGATCTCGAGCCACGCCAAGCCTCCTGTCATTTTCTCAAATGTTGCGCGTATATCGCTGTCAACTTTCTGAAACGCCTCCAAGAAGACCTTCTCTTTTTCTTTTACTATCTGCTCAATGAAGGAAACGATGGAATTACGCTCACTTTCAAGCTGGTTGCGCCTAGTTGACATGCCACGGTAGCCATCTACTACCTGTACGTACGCCTCGTCCGCACGGAGGTTTATCCTTGACTTGAGTGCCTCATATTCGTCAGTCAACTCTTTGATAGCTGTTTCGACATCCATCTCATCAAGGAGATTCTTGTAGCCAAGCGCTAGAAGATCACTTATCTGGTGTGATTCCTCAGCAGTCAAGTCTGTAATGTCTTTTCGAAGCAATGCAGACTCCCTCTCTGTTGAGTTGTACTGTTTTGACATTTTGCGCTCGCTCTCTGAGAGGGCCTTTATCTTGCGCTCATATTCTTGCAGTACGCTGTAAGCGCTACCCGAAGAAGAGATTATTTGCTGCTCCTGATCCCTTAGTCCTTTGAGCTCTGCATCAAGTGAGCGCGACTTCCTGTACATCTCTTCTATTTGGCGTTTGCGTTCCTCTAATTCAAGGGAAAGGCGTTCGTTCTCTTGGTTCATTTCAGCAAGATGCTGTATATCAAGTTCCAACTTTGATTCAAGTCCTCCGAGTATCGATATTGTCTGACCAAGCTCAATATTGGCTACATCTATTGCCTTTACTAGCCGGTTATGTGCTATGTTCTTGTCAGCAACCTCGTGTTTGCTTGAGGGCTCTTCACTTATGCTCTGCAGCCTTGACGATAGCTTTTCCAGGGCAGGCGAAAGAATGGTAAGCCTTCTTGAATATTTCTTAAGCTCTGTCGTAAGCAAATCAACTTCTGACTGGAGAGTTTGGTTATCTAAGATGAGCCCTGAGACCGACTTTTCTTTTGCTTCTGATGATTCTTTTTCTCTAATAATGCTTCTCTGGATATCTTTGATAAGAAGCTCTAGTTGAACTCTCTTGGATTCGCTGGCGCTTAACTGCTTGGAAATATCCTGGAGCGTTATATTCTTCTCCTCGATCAGCTTGGAGAGCTTTACTACCATTGTACGGAGATCTCCCACTGACTCGCCAAAAAGTATCGCCTTTGTCATATCAGTTATCCTCCCTCCAAAGTCGACCGACATCGAACCTCCAGGTGGTTCGAACAGCTCGCCATCAGCTGACACTGTCCTAAAGCCCTTCCTGGATAGCATGAACGCTGTAGAGGAATTTCTTACAAGCAGTATGTCTGGAAAAAGGAATTCTGGCAACTTGTCATAGTCAGAGTGTACAAAATCTGACAACCTTCCGATTAGATTAACATCATCGCCTGGCATGTCCTTTCTCTCCTTAGAGGATCTGACTACATCAAGTGGTATTATTTTAAGACGAGGAAGCTTCCGCTCCTTGGCATAGGCGGCTATCATTATCATAGACGTGATGTCATTCACTACGAAGGCTTTCATCCATTCAGAGCCTGCGGCAAGCACAGGCCGCTCGTACGGCTTGTCCCATCTTATTAAATCATGCACAAGACCGCAGATGCTGAATCTCTCCTTTTCTTTCATTAATTCCGCAATAGCAAGATCCTCGTTCATGGCGTTCTTGGCTATGGTGGCCCGTTCCTCAAATTTGTTCACAAGACTCTCTGCACGCACCAGCAGGCTTGCTGCGCCGGCCAGCTCTTTTTCAAGATTTGTCTTCGCGTCTGCAAGTTCAGATGCAAGCCTGACGACATCATGCAGTTTTACGCCATCAGACTCAAGTGACCTTTCGAGTTGTGCTATGCGGCCTTTTGTAGCTAAAATTTCTGACTGAAGCAAATTGATGGCTGAATCGTTAGAATTCTTCTTGTAATTGATAGTCTTGATTTTTTCTTCGACTCTAGCGCCAGCAAGCTCTATCCGATCCTTTAGTGATGCCATCCTTGCAAGCCTCCTTTCCATTGTGTCTCTGAAAGCTGCATATCTAGCGACCTTGCCAGTTATCATTTCAATTTCATTATTGATTGCATCAAGCTCGATCTTGAGGTTTGGGACTACTGCCTTCTTTTGCTCTATTTCTTTCTTCAGTCTGTCAATCTCAGAGCGCGAGCTATCTATGCGCTGAACTGCAGCTTGCTTGCTCTTGTGAATAGAGGGCATCCTCCTTTCTATGTCAGCCATTCGCCGCTCAGATTCATTCAACATAGCCCTCGTTCGCTCCGACTCATGGACGATCCCCGATATTCTCATCGCAACCTGCGCCTTAGCTCTATTCGCAGAGTCGACTTGTTGAATGAACCTTGACTTTTCGGCGTCTAACTTTTCGATCTCTAGCTGCGCCTCCTCCAGTAGCTTTGAGAGATATGACAACTGTTGGTTGTTTGATTCAACGATCTGAGTGCTTGTAGCCAGCTTGTACCTCAGGTTTCGCACGGTGTTGGATATTTGCACCGCTTTGAACCTCTTGAGTTCCGTGTCAAGCTGGTCATACCTTAGCTGTTCATTTCTCTCTGTCTCAAGCTCATCTATGCGCTTTCGGATCTCGCCCATCCTTGCAAATGCAACCTCAAGCCTCCTATCGGCCTCATCCAGCTGCTTGAGAGCCTCGGCTTTCTTTTCGTCAAAGTATGATAGGCCGACTATATCCTCTATTATCTTTCTGCGTTCTTCGGAATTTAGTTCGGAAATTCTAGTGATCATGCCCTGCTGTACAATGTTCAGCTTGCTTGGAGCCGCCAGCACTACTTCAAGGAGTTCCATTATGGCGGTCTTGGTTACCTTCTTGTCATCAAGCCAATACTGGCTCTCACCATTCTGACCCTCAATTCCACGCGTTAAAGTAACTGTGTCGGAATCTATAGGTATACCTCTGTCGGTATTGTCAAACGACAGGCTAACGCGGATAAGTCGGTGGTTGCTGTTCTGGCTGTCATGGAATAACGACTGGAACTTATCTACTCTCAGAGTCTTAGGACTGTTCTCACCTATTGCAAACATGATTGCATCAAGAATGTTAGACTTGCCTGAGCCGTTTGGACCAGTTATAGCAACTAATCCCTTCTCAAAATGCACTGCAGTATTCTTGAAACCAAACGACTTGAAGCCGTAGACTTCAAGCTTTTTAATGTGCACCAAAGGTAGCTATCGGATTAGTTTTCATGGGTGCTAATTATACGTTGTCGCGCTCAATCCATCTCCTTTTAGTAAAATATTTTTCGCATTCACATCGTTGCAGAAAAGGCTCCCCTATGATCCTAAATAGCTACCTGTTCTGTTTGCAGGAGCCATTCCATCTCTCTGCAATAGTAAGCTTTGCTACCAGAATCACATTATAGTTTAAGTCTTGGATGATTCTCTTGCAGGCCTATTTGAGAATTGCTCCAAAAATTTTGATCTGGATTATAGCATGGTTCCTAATATAGATGAACATGTAGAGAAACTTCCTCTTTAGGGAGGCTTCTTCCACTTATCAACTACAAAATCTTATATGATAGAACTATTGGTTACAAGGCTATCAAGGTGAAATTGTGCCTGAGCTTACAAATGCACTATTTCCTAAGTATATGAATTGACTTTCTCATCTTATGGTAAAGCTCAATTTCTTGCTGTATTGTCACTGGTGAACAAAAACCTATTGGTATTCCAGTCTAAGCATATTGGGAGGAAAGCTATGAGAACGAAAGCTTTGATGTCAGAAAGGCTGGTGATTGTCAAACAAACCGCCGCAGAGATAAAAGAATAATAATATAACAACAGATCAAAAAAAAGAGAAAACCATCCAGTCTTATCGCTCCTTTTTGCCTTCGACAAATTCCAAGAAGTTTGATTTGGCAACAGAATAGGGCAACTGCACCGGTGGATGCTTGAAGCAGTAAGCCGACACGCTTTCAAGTGGCCCGGAAATGCCTCTGTCAAGTGCAATCTTGCTTGCCCTCACTGCGTCTATCATTACACCAGCGCTGTTGTATGCATCAACTACTTTTAGTTTGAGGTCAAGCTCGACAGGGATGTTTCCAAAATACCTCCCCTTCATGGATACATAGCAAACTTTGTCATTATCCAAGAATTGCACAAAGTCTGATGGTCCAATCCTCATCGGTATTTCATAAGGTGCCATTGCAGCTACTGCGCTTGTCTTGCTAACCCTTTTGTCCTCTAGCCTCTCCTCGTCCAGCATATTGTAAAAGTCCATGTCGCCTCCAATGTTTAGCTGGTAGGTCTGGTCTACCGTTACTCCACGGTCTACAAAGAGCTTCACCAGTGTTTTATGAACGACAGTAGCACCAAGCTGGCTCATAACGTCGTCGCCAGCACACGGTAATTTACGATCTTCAAATGCCTGCTGCCATTTCGAGTTTGATGCTATAAATACAGGAATTGCATTGATAAAGGCGCAGCCTGCATCAAGGCAGGCTTCGGCATAGTACCTTGATCCCTGTCTGCTTCCAACAGGCAGATAATTGAGAAGAATTTCGGCGCCGCTATCTTTTAGGACCTTGGCCACATTTGTGGGAGGTTTATCAGAGACCTGAACCTTTCCGCGGTAGTGCTTTCCCAAACCATCTAGAACTTCTCCTTTTTCAACAATTACCTTCGACTCCTCCACGTTGGCTATCTTCACTGTATTGTTTGGCTCTGCAAAAATTGCCTCAGACAGATCTTTTCCTACTTTTGAATCAATAACGTCAAATGCTGCCACAAATTCAATATCTTGTGGTTCATATCCTCCCAGGTTGATTGCAGTAAGCCCAATTGAATCATTTGACTTACCGTTACCGCTTGAGTCATAATACTTTGTACCCTGTATCAATGCAGAAGCACAGTTCCCAACACCGGCTACTGCAACCTTGATTTTTTTAGACATATTCTACAGAATAAAAAAGGAGATCTTTGTATTTATCAGACTCTATACATCAACTAGGAAGATTACCTTATATGATCAAACTGAACATCACATCAGTTGGATTATACTCTTGATTTTTAGTATAGAATCAACTCAAAATCAGAGGCAGAATTTTTTGACAAACCCAATTATAGTTCTGTCTGTACTATTTTAATGGGCCTTGATTCTTGATGCTTTGGTATGGCTGTCCACAGTTTTGATTCTAGCACTTTCAATATACTCAATAAGATCTGTTATCTTTATTTACAGAGTTACAAGAACAAGAGCAAACAATAACTTACACGTCATGCCAAAAGTTGGCACCAATAATCGATCGACAGCTGGTAAGATGGTTGTGTCACTTCATGAACAGGGCGTTATTGCTGATCGCTGCGGAAATATTGGGATTACTAATAGGACCTCGGGTCAGTGGGTTGATGGTGAATATCCATTCATCTCAATATTTGTAGCAACCCACAATGAGTCTGTTGTTATCGAAAGGCTCTTGAAATCCTTTGCTGCCCTCAGTTATCCTACTGATAGATTCGAAATCATAATTGTAGATGATTCTACTGATGATACATATCAAAAAATACAAACTATGTCGTCTGATCTCCAGAATCTTAAGGTAATTCATAGGGATAACAGGGCGGGGTGGAAGGGAGGGGCATTAAATGTCGCCCTTCAAGCAATGGACGAGAGAGCATCTAATGTATTGATACTTGATGCAGACAACATTTTATTAGTAGATACAGTGGAAAGATTTGTATCACGATTCATAGAAGAGCAGTCCTCTTACAAGGACGAGAGAACCTCAGTATTAGCAATACAGGGCTTCCCTATTTCAAAGAGTAACCCAGAAGCTGACATTGAATTGGAGATTAAGACAAAGCGTGGCAACTGGATTGCAAGAGCGATCGACTTTCGACTTTCCCAAAGAAATATGATCGAATTTACGGCAAAAGATCTCCTAAATCTGCCAGTGCAGATAACCGGAAGTCTTTTTATGATAAGAGCAGACGTAATCAAATCTATCAAATTCTCTAATGATCTTTGCGAAGATTGGGAGTTGACAGTGGATCTGTACTGCGCACAACCCTCATCATTATTATCATTAACAACAGACGGAATAAGATCTTACAATAATACTGAACGAAGAGGCAGTCAGCCTCTCAAAAGCATCTTTTCTAAGCCTATTGCTGCCTCTTCAAGACCAAAAATAATATTTAATCAAGAATTAGTTTCTTACTGCGAGGCTACTACGGACCTCGCAGCGTACTTTAGGCAAAGGATGAGGGTTAGTGAGGGCCACACCAGAGGCTTTAGAAGAAGAATAAGGCATATAGCAAAAAGCAAGATACTTTCACTTGCTGACAAGGTGGAATTATTTTTAAACGGTCTACAGTACGCAAAGTTCATTTTTGTTTTAGGCATTGAAATAGTCAATTTGATATTAATTGTTATGTTCCTATCAAGTAATTACGACTATAGCCAGCAGTTGACGAATGTGTTTTGGATATCATTTTCATTGCAGGCAGCGAATCTGGCTGTAGCTCTAGCATGTATCATATTGGCAGCAAAGATTTGTCGACCCGTAAGAAGATATGACATCAAAGATGTATTGAGCTTGGTGGTACTTGATGTGATCACGACTCCTGCATTTGTAATAGGCTCACTGCGGGGCTTTTTCCAAGCTAAGGGAACGTTCTATAGAACACGCAGAAATTTACCAGAGGAATCAAAGCTTAGCAAACCTGCAGTACTTTCAGAGTCTACAGCTAGCTAGCTCTTCATCTTCTACAGGTTCATAGGGCCAGTATCTTACTTGTTGCTAATTATGTGTTTGGTGCAGTAGCTGAAGAAACAGGATTCATAACAAAGCAGTATTGGAGTAGAGAAAAGGAGGCAAAAGAATAGCATGATACAACGAGTATATATTGTGTGGATGGTGGGTAGAATATTGTTTGTAATAGGAATGTCGTGTGCATGATTAACTGGGTAAGTGTTTTACTTTTATCGCGAGGGGATGACATACATACACACATTATTTGTACAGAGATGGAATTTTTGGATTTGAGAAAAAAGATAGTACCAGAGTGTGTGATCAAACTTTAGTTGCTGATATTATCATTACAGGGTTTCTTGCAAGCATCATCGTGCCCGTTGTGACCTTGCGCGCCTTGGATATTATAACCTGAGTGATATCTATTTCCTTCAGCTCTAGCTCGTTCATTGCTGCTAGCGCCTGATACGTTGTCTCAATAACTATAGTGTCGATGACAATCCTGCCTCCTTTTTTCAGTCTACCTACTGCAAGTTCAATGACCTGCTTTGTGTCGCCCCATGTGCCACCCACTATTACTGCATCGACTTCCGATAGCTTTGGCAAGATATCTTGGGCTTTGCCCAGTATGACTTCTTCTGCCTTGACTCCAAATTTCTGCAAATTTTTTTTCGTCAGCTCTACTGCTTTTTCATCAAAGTCAATGGCGTATACTTTGCCCTTTGTCTGCAAGCATAATTCTACTGTGATGCTTCCGCTGCCGCACCCAACATCTATTGCTGAATGGCCCTCCCTGAGACGTAGCTTGCTTATCGCTATCGTACGAATGTCCTCCTTTGTTATGGGCACTTCCTCTGTCCGTTCGAAAAGCTCGTCAGGGATGCCTGGAGTGCGGTAGTCCCATAATAGCAACTTGCTGTAACTGATAAACGCTAATGGTATTTAACTTACAATGGAGGACTGGTGAAGCGCCGTATAGACCATTATCATGAATGTCAGCAGCAAAAAGATGAACGGTATAATGCCCTCTGTTGCAATTTTTTTGCTCTTGTCCTTTGGCACATTCTTAGCTATTCGCCTGGCAATTCCAAGCGAGACAAAATAGAATACCATTCCGACGAGTAGGGCTGCGGCAATTGATGTGTATTGATCGAACTCAACGGGTATGACAATTCCGGCGACGATGCCTGCGGCCATACCCGCCAGAGCACGCATGTAGTAGAGCCTTTCAAATATGTCCAATATCGCGTTTTGTGGTTAAATTGGAGCCAGTAAAATGCCTTGCGGCTGTGTTGTTCTGATACCCATATCATGATTTTTCTTGTTCTTCATAAATAGAAAAAAACAAGGAATATACGATAATATTAATAGGAAACAATAATCGAATTTCTCTCTAGCTATTTCAGTTGTTTAATATTTGTGGAATGCTATTACTATCTTTCGTCATGGAGCTTTCCAGCATCGAACTGCGTTACCTAGTTAATGAGATTAGAAGCAGGGCCATTAATAGCTCCTCGGGCTATTATGTAAGCAGCATCAATGCCATAACGAAGAATTCACTCTTTCTCAGGCTCCACCACCCCATGCAAGAAGATATTATGTTTGTACTCTCAACAAGAGGCATTTGGATTACAAGGTTAAAGTTCAAGCCCGTCGAAGAGAAAAATGCCCTTGAGGGCATTGCTCAGAAAGAGCTTGAGCGAGCTAAATTGGAAACAATAGAGCAGGCTGGAAGTGAGCGCATTGTCTCGCTAAAATTTAGGCAGTCAGATGGAAAGGTAAGAATCGTCGTCGGCGAGTTCTTTGGTGACGGCAATATCATAATTTGTGATGAAAATGGGCAGATAATTGCAATCCTCAATCCAATACAAGTGAGACATAGAACTCTCAGTGTCGGCATGCGCTATGCTTATCCACCTGCAAGAGGCGTCGATGTCTTTGATATTACACTTGACCAGATGCTCCATCTGAGGGACGGTGCAAAGAACCTTGATGTGCTAAGGTGGATCGGCCGCAACATCTCTATGCCAAAGAAATTTGTCGAAGAAGTTATCAATCGCGCCGGTATCCAAGTTGACAAACAGGCTGCTCAATTATCTGACCACGAAGTAAGCAAGATTTACGAAACTGTCAAAAAGATTGTAAATGAGGTCTGCGCCGACGACGGCAAGAGCCACCAGCCCATTGTAATCATGCAAAATGATAAGCCGCAGGAAGCACTGCCAATAATAACACGAGAAGCATCAGCAGCTGCTGCAAAGATGATGAAGAACAACAACATCAAAAAAGTTGCATCGTATATGGATGCAGTCGATGAAGTGCTGAGCAGCGAAATCATGGACATAGGGCGCAACAGCAGGACGGTAGAGCTAGACAGGCAGATCACAGTACTTGAGCATGACCTAGAAGAGCAGAACAAAGCCAAAGAAACTGTAATCCAAAAAGCGGCTGCTATACGTAAGCTGGCCAGCGAATTAATGGCGCTTTCCTACCGTAGGACTGACGAAATCGCTGACTTGCTGGCAGCCAACTCTGCATCATTAATCACAGAAAAGGGCATCAAATACATTGAGATAGCAGACGAGCGGGTTGAGATGCAGCCAAGCCTTGCCAAGGTAAGCTCGATGCTTTTTGCAAGGGCAAAAGAAATGGAGCGGGGCAACGCATCCATAGAAGAAGCACATGCCAAGATTCTTGCACAGATTGAAAAATTAAGGACTGAGACTGCGGCCATCCACAGAAAAGTCATTGTAAAAGAACAGATCTCTAGGGAATGGTACGAGCGCTACCGATGGTTCATTACCACTGACGGCCTCCTGGTGATTGGCGGCCGTGATGCCTCATCCAATTCTGCACTAATACGTAAGCATCTGACAGAGCACGACATTGTTTTTCATGCTGAAGTTCACGGCTCACCATTTTTTATCATAAAGAATGCTGCTGCTTCTTTTGCAGCAACCCAAGAAGGAACGATCGATTCATCCTTATATCAGGTTGCACAGGCTACAATCTCATTTAGCAGGGCATGGAAGGACGGGCTCTCTAGCGCCGACGCATACTGGGTCATGGCAGAGCAGGTGAAAAAGGGAGCACCAACAGGTCAGTTCTTACCAAAGGGCTCGTTTGTAATAGAGGGCAAACGCAATTACCTCAAAGGGGTAGAATTAAGGCTTGCAATTGGCATCATGCAATTGAATAACAATAGAGAAACGCTTCTCTGTGGACCAGAAGAAGCAATAAAAAAACGCTCGCTCTTTTATGCCGTGCTCTTGCAGAGTGGTATGGATCCAATGAGCGCTGCAAAGAAGATCAAGTCCGAATTTGTAAAAATAGCTGAAGGCAACATCAAAATTGCAGAATCAATCAAGCATATCAGCCTCGACGACTTTATAAGAGCGTTGCCAGCAGGTCAGTGCCGACTGTCTTTCACTGCGAGGGGTCAGCAGCAGCTGCAAGAGATACCGCCACCATCAGTGACTGTAGAATCAGGCGACAAATAATAGGCTAGACAATAATATCAAAGAATGTGAAGAGAAACAGGTAGGGTGGGGTAGTGAGATCGGAGAGCATATCAAAAGACCTCGAGAATTTTTTAACAATGAAGCAGTCGTTAGCACAGAAAGAAGAAAAAAAGAGAGAGAAGGATAAACGAATCCAATGAATAGTATATTATATTTAAATAACAGGATCTTCTTCTAGCGGAAATCAGATAAGTAATTAAAGGCAGAAATTCGAATATTTTTCGTGGTAAAAAAGCCGGTCAGAGAACATACTGATGCAGATATGACTACAAGAGTACTTGTCAGGGACATCATGAACAGCCCAGTTGTTTCTGCATCTCCTGATGACACTATACATGACATTGCAAAAAAGATGAAAGACGGAAATATTGGAAGCATCATCATAATGGAAAAGGACAAGCCGGTTGGGATCGTCACAGATTGGGACATTGTCTCTAAAGCCTTAGTCAACG
Source organism: Nitrososphaera sp. (assembly GCA_036732945.1). Classification (GTDB taxonomy): domain Archaea; phylum Thermoproteota; class Nitrososphaeria; order Nitrososphaerales; family Nitrososphaeraceae; genus Nitrososphaera. The sequence continues at coordinate 11,717 of DAINBL010000006.1, forward strand.
ACAGCAAGCCAAGCCAGATAAAATCAAAAGAGGTAATGGAAGAGCTCTATACGATAGAAGGTGAGGAGAGCATTACAGAGGCCGCGCGCCTGCTCAGGAAACACAACATCAAACGTCTTGGCGTAGTCTACAAGAACAGGCTTGTTGGTATTATATCCTCTTCAGATGTCATTGCAGTAACTCCTGATCTTGTAGAAATAGTATCTGAAAAAGCAACCATCATTAGGGGTGAGCTTGGCATAGCTCGCTCTGCCAGCAACATATCAGGGTATTGCGACGAATGTGGAGAATGGTCGGATCTATTACAGTATGATGAGGGCACATTCATCTGTGAAGTGTGCAGGGGCGGTTCGTCAAATGCAGAAGGCACCTAGTATAGCTTTTCTTGCCGATGCGATGCTGGGAAGCATCGCCCGCAAGCTCCGCATTTTTGGCTTTGATACATTATACAATGCGCAGGTAAATGACGACGAAATCTTAAAGATAGGCATGGAGCAGGACAGAGTCATCCTGACTGCTGACAAGGAGCTGTTCAAGCGAATAGTCAAGATTGGTGCCCGCGGTGTGCTGGTAAGTGGGGGTGCAAGCGAGCTTGAAGACTTGGTGCACATTCTTAGAAAGACTGGAATAAAGTCCGTCGGTATGGATGGTATTGGCTCGCGCTGCCCAGTATGCAACGGGTCCTTGGAGGAAAGGACATCAGATCATCTGAAAAAAAATGATTATGACAATAATGAGAATGTTGCATTACCAGACAGGGTTATAGCATGCCATAGCCAGTTTTTCCATTGTACTGTCTGCGGCAAGGTATACTGGGAGGGCAGTCATCTCAAGCGCATAACAGATCTTGTCCGAAACCTAGACTGCGAGCTTGTTGGCAAGGCTTGCACCACAACTACCACTTCATGTTAGAGAGTTCTGCGTCAAAAGATTAAAATCCGTGAGAAGGCGGAACACAAGCAAATGAGCTCAAATTCTGCTTTAGAGCACATGATCGGTAAGGTTTTAGTTCAAAAGGAAGCTGAATTCATTTCTGAGATAGATTCTGCTTACCAAGAGTCGCTTGACAACCTTAAATCGTCTCGAGGAAAGCTGGAAGCCGAGCGCACAACGATAGTCGAGGCTGCAAGAAAGCAGGCCGAGAACCTTAAGCGCCAGATCATTGGATCATCAAGGCTTGCAGCCCGCAACCAGGAACTTCTGACAATTGAAAATGCTGCAAATAAAGCCTTTGAAGAGGCTAGGAAAAACCTGCAGGCCTCAAGTACCAAGGATAGCTACAAAGAGTTGTTGAAGCAGATGGTTGAAGAAAGCATCTCAGCTGTTGGAGGATCGAATGCAGTTACTATAGAGTGCAACAAAAACGATGCCGAGCTTGTAAGGAAGATAGTGTCTGACTTGCAGGATAGCGGCAAGGTGCAGCAAGCAAGAGTGTCTGACCAGCACATTGACGTGCTTGGAGGCATTAGAATAAAATCGGCAGATGGCACCATGACATATGACAACACTCTTGATTCCCGCATTGAACGACTCAAACCTTTAATAAGGAAAAACATTGCCCAGATGCTAAGAGGAGTGGCGTAAAGATTGGTAGCAAAAGGGAGGATTGTTTGGGTCAGCGGACCAGCAGTTAGGGCAGACGGCATGTCTACTGCAAAAATGTACGAAACTGTAGAGGTGGGCGAATCAAAGCTCATCGGCGAGGTAATCAGATTAACTGGTGACATTGCATTTATTCAGGTATATGAGTCAACATCCGGCCTAAAGCCAGGTGAGCCTGTCACGGGTACTGGCCAGCCGCTCTCAGTACTACTGGGTCCGGGAATCATTGGCAAGATCTACGACGGTATTCAACGGCCATTGGATGAGATTGCAGCCAAATCAGGTGCCTACATTGGCAGAGGTGTGCTGACAAGCCCAGTTGACATGAAAAAGAAATATACGTTCAAGCCCAGCGTGAAAAAAGACGATCAGGTAGGCCCTGGATCGATCCTAGGGACAGTGGAAGAAACACCCCTTTTGACTCACGGCATCTTAGTTCCGCCAAACCATCCGGGTGGCAAGATAACCGATATTGCAAGCGAGGGTGACTATGATATTGAACATATAATTGCAACCACTGAAAAAAGTGGTGGCGAAAAAGTTCAGCTAAAAATGTACCATAAGTGGCCGGTAAGAAGGCCAAGGCCGTATGCCGAGCGCTATGACCCAACAGTCCCACTTGTGACAGGTCAGCGAGTCATCGACACCTACTTCCCGATTGCAAAGGGTGGAACTGGTGCAATCCCAGGTGGCTTTGGCACAGGCAAGACCGTGACATTGCACCAAATCGCCAAGTGGGCAGACTCTAAGGTAGTAGTATACATTGGCTGCGGCGAACGTGGCAACGAAATGACAGAAGTGCTTGTAGAGTTCCCACATCTTATTGACCCCCGCTCTGGCCGGCCGCTCATGGAGAGGACGGTGCTTGTAGCTAACACAAGTAATATGCCAGTGGCTGCAAGGGAAGCGTCAATCTACACAGGCGTGACGGTGGCAGAGTACTACCGCGACATGGGTTACGATGTCGTGCTTGTAGCTGACTCAACGAGTCGATGGGCTGAGGCGCTCCGCGAAATGTCGGGACGTCTTGAAGAGATGCCTGCAGAGGAAGGCTACCCGTCGTACCTGGCATCAAGGCTGGCAGAATTTTACGAAAGAGCAGGTAGGGTAAGGGCGCTTGGCTCACCAGAGAGAGCAGGGTCTGTCACTCTGGTAGGCGCAGTTTCACCATCAGGTGCAGATTTTACCGAGCCAGTGACGACACACACTATCAGGTTCATCAAGACCTTCTGGGCACTTGATACAAGGCTTGCGTATTCAAGGCACTACCCGTCGATCAACTGGATGCAATCGTATTCAGGCTATCTTGAGGACGTGAGAAAGTGGTGGAAGGAGAACGTGACAGGCGAGTGGTACGATCTCAGGGCAGAGTCATACCATGTACTTCAGAGGGAAGATACTCTTAAAGAAATCGTAAGGCTGCTCGGCCCGGAGGCGCTGCCAGACGAAGAAAAGCTGGTGCTTGAAGTCGCGCGCATGGTCAAGATTGGCATTTTACAGCAGAACTCTTTTGACAAGATAGACACGTACTGCAGTCCCCAAAAGCAAGTCAAGATGGTGGGATTGATGGTCAAATTCTACAGGGAGGCTCAGAAGGCACTGAAGGCAGGCATCCCACTTGCAGATATTAGAGCAATGCCGATAATCCCAGCTTTGCTGAAATCAAAATTCGAGATACCAGAGGATCAGCTTAACAAATTTGACGAGCTAGACAAGCAGATAAACGAACAATTTCATAAGGCCGCAGCCGCAGGAGGAGAGGGTGTAACAGCAGCGACAGAGAAGAAGGAAGCGGAGGTAGTTGCCTGAGATGACAACTACATCTTTTGGAATAGAATATACAAAGGTAGCCGAGCTCAAGGGCCCGCTGATGATAATTGACGGCGTCACCAAGGTGTCGTTTGATGAGCTGGTCGAAATCGAAACTGTAGATGGCGAGCACAGGCTTGGCAGGGTGCTCGAAGTGGGGTTTGGCAAGGCCATAGTTCAGGTGTTTGAGGGAACTACAGGTCTTACAATTACGGGCACAAAAGCGAAATTTCTTGGCAAGACTATGGAGATGCCTGTTTCACAGGAGCTACTAGGAAGAGTCTTTGACGGCCTTGGAAAGCCAAACGATGGCCTCCCTGATCCAATTGCAGACAAGTTCTTAGATGTTAACGGCGAACCTATGAATCCAGAAAGAAGGGAATATCCCACATCATTTATCCAGACCGGTGTATCCGTCATTGACGGTATGCTTACACTTGTAAGAGGTCAAAAGCTTCCAATATTTTCAGGCTCTGGCATGGCACACAACATCCTGGCAGCCCAGATTGCACGTCAAGCATCAGTCGTTGGCACAAATGAAGACTTCGCTGTCGTTTTTGCAGCTATTGGCGTGCAGTACTCTGAAGCGCAGTACTTCAAGCGTAGTCTTGAAGAGTCAGGCGCATTGAGGCGCTCTGTACTATTCCTCAACTTAGCAGATGACCCTGCAATTGAAAGAATCATCACCCCAAGGGTGGCGCTGACGGTGGCAGAATACCTTGCATTTGACCTAGGTATGCATGTGCTAGCGATACTCACTGACATGACCAACTATGCAGAGGCCCTACGAGAAATCAGCGCGGCAAGAGAAGAAGTCCCCGGCAGAAAGGGCTACCCAGGGTATCTCTATACAGACCTTGCAAACAACTACGAGCGCGCAGGGAGAATCAAGGGCAAGAATGGCAGTGTAACTCAGGTGCCCATCCTGTCTATGCCGGCTGACGACATTACGCATCCAATCCCTGACCTGACAGGATATATCACTGAAGGCCAAATTGTGCTTGGTCGTGATCTGTTCAGAAAGGGCATTTACCCGCCAGTAAACGTGCTCATGTCACTTTCAAGGCTTATGAAGGATGGAGTAGGCGAAGGAAAAACCAGGTCAGATCACATGGAAGTTGGCAACCAGCTTTATGATGCTTATTCAAGGGCGCAGGAGGTCAGGGCACTTGCAGAGATTGTAGGAAGGGCAGGTCTTACAGGCGTAGACTTGAAGTACCTAGATGCTGGCGATAGATTTGAGCAATACTTCCTAAAGCAGGCACCTGATGAGAACAGGACACTTGAAGAAACGCTAACTAGAGCATGGGACATACTCTCAAGTCTGCCCGAAGGCGAGTTGACGAAGATAAAAGAAAAGCACGTAAGGCAATACTACAAAGGGTGAGGAGTAGAGAAATATGTCCTTTGGAGGCAGGGTTACTGCAACAAAGATCGAGCTTATCAAGATAAGGCGCTCGATGCAGGTAGCCAAGATGGTACACAAGATTCTAGACGACAAACGTGAAGTATTGCTAAAAAAGATAGACGAAATGATAGAAGAAGCAAACAAGGCAAGGGAAGATATATGGACACCCTTGGGTGAAATATACAGATCTGTTTATGACGCCTATATGTCACTTGGCACAATGACGCTTGAATCGATATCGGACTCGACCCCTAGTATAATGGAAGTCGACGTCAACGTCAGACGCATCGTAGATGTCAAAATACCAACTCTGCAGGTCAAGACAGAGAAGGGCATGCAGCAGCTTTCATATGGCTTTGTCGAAACAAATGCATCCGTCGACAAGGCAGCCAAGCTCATCAAGAACATGCTCCCGGGCATATGCAAGGCAGCAGAATACGAAAATGCAATATTTAGCCTTGCAAAAGAGCTAGAGCGTACTCAAAAGCTGATCAACGCATTGGAATATGTTATCATACCGCAATACGAACATGCCATATACTTTATCAAGGCAACCCTAGAGGAGCGCGAGCGCGAAGAGTTCGTCAGGCTCAAGAAGGTTAAAGCAGTACTGGATAAGAAAAAGGTGGCAGAAGAAGAGGCAAGCACAAGGACATGACAGAGGAGATTTCAAACTATTTTGGAAAGGCCAATGCACAGCTCAAGGCTGAGCACGACTCGATGGTGGAAAAGATCAAAGACGACATTGCTGCAAGCAAGCGCAAGGCACTGTCTAAAATCTAATCCTTATTCTCACCTTTTCCAAGTAATCATAGTTATAGTTAAATATGGCATTTTATCTCGAACTCTTGTATGGAGAAGCTGAACGGACTCATCACAATTTCACTTTTGGTGGTTCTTATCTCGGTTGGTTTAGCAGGCTTAGAGGGTCAGGCATTTGCGCAGGAAAGCTCAGACACGGGAGGCGGCCTTGGGTCATCGAAGCTGATAGGAGCAGGTATGGCATTTGGCTTGGCAGCCCTTGGAGCAGGCATTGGTCTTGGGTTCGTAGGTGCGGCAGGTCTCGCCGCAATTAGCGACAATCCCAAGATGCAGTCAAGAGTGTTCATCATCGTAGGTATGGTAGAATCGATCGCCATCTATGGTATAGTCATGATGTTTATCATCTTGGGCCAGACCTAAGTAAGTTTTTTCTACCCCCTCCTTTTTCATTTCTAAACGGAAAGATTTTAAAGAGATTAAAAATAACGGTAGGCAAGAATGGGACTAGCCAAACTAGTGAAAGCCACCATAGTCCTTCCCCGGGTAGATACGCAGGATGTGGTGAGCAGGCTGGCAGAGCTTGAATGGTTCCACCCCATCCAGAGCCCTTCTGATCATCCTAACCCTTACCTTGACGATCTTTTGCTCAAGGCACAGAGGCTTTTTCAAGAAATAGACGAAATCACCAAGGACCTTGGCATCCCTCTTGAAACTGGCGTTATGGACACGATGTTCAAGGGCGCCCCAAAAGGAAAGACCGATTATTTCATTGAAAATATGCAGAACTTTATCGCTGATTTGGAGGACAAGAGCGCAGCCATCTTGGACAATCCTAAGAAGATGATTGCAGAGCGGAACAAGGTTGCCAAGGAGCTTGAAGAATACAGTAGCCTTAAGGGCGTGCTTGAGATGGCAGCCAAAGTTAACCTTGACCTGACGCTTTTTGGCAAAATTAAACATTTCTTTTCCGGCCTGTTTATGATCGATTCCACAGATGAAGTCGAGATCCGAAGAACGCTAGGGGACCTGCCGATTTATACCAGCAAGATCTCCGAGCAAAAGTTATCGATGGTGGTTTTCGGCGCGGCTGACGATTCTGACCGCATAACAAAGACGCTCAGGAGCTTTGGGGTCCACCCACTCCAGATTCCAGCCAACATGCCACAGAATCCAAGTGTTGCCTATGCTAAAGCAGACGCCAAGGTTAAGGAGCTTGAAGCCAAGCAGGCAGAGATCGAAAAGAACATTGAAAAGCTCAAGAAATCGCTTTTGACCAAGGTTCTTTCTTTGCATGAAGCAGCCAAGGTTGCCAAGGACGTGCTTGAAACTACTAGGAAGCCAGGTGGCACTCGCAACTTTGCGTTAATTCAGGGTTACATTCCAGACAAGATGGAGAAGAAGTTTAGGAGCATGACTAAGGATTATGTCAGCGTAATCGAGGACGTGCATGCACACGCTGACAATCATGGAGGAGGAGGAGAAGAAATCCTGCCCACGCTTCTTACAAACAAGTCGTATACTCGCACCTTTGAAGTAGTGACTGAAACTCAAGGAATACCGAGGTACGGCGAAGTCGATCCTACGCCTATTATCGCTTTTGTCTGGCCGGCTTTTTACGGACTGATGTTTGCCGATTTTGGGCACGGTATACTTTTGTTCGGGCTAGGCATGCTTTTCCGATATAGAGGTAATGGATCACTTAGAACATGGGGAACCCTCATTGC
>DAINBL010000007.1:0-7081 GCA_036732945.1 Nitrososphaera sp.
TGCTGCCAAGGTTGCAATTAATGATATCGCCTCCAACTCTGAGCGTGATCGGGCCCGAGATCATGCCCTTTGGCTTCGAAGTTACAGAGAACTCTTCTCTCGGAACACCTGTCAAGAGCTCGATCGCCTTGATTGCATCATCCGAGTCGTCTTGGCTGTTCCAGAACTTTTGCTTGTTCTTCTCGTCGCCCACTGTGCTCAGTGTGGCATAGTACATCCCCCGTATCGTACTCTCCATTTCCTCATTGAGCAGCTTGCGGACGGCATTAGCCATCACTAGATATTGGGCAAATGTAGGTATTTTCTTAGTGCTGTCTGGGCTTATGCTGACCGTCTTGTCGCCAATCGTTAGCATCCTTTCTTCGCCAGACCAGATTGTGTTGTCATAGCCTACCTTGGGGACATTCAGCACAGGCATGGTCTTTTGCACCATAAGGTCAGTGCTGACATCCTTCATTATCAGCCTAATCTTTTTGATGACTTCTAGGTGACGCTTATCGACTGGCATTTACTTAGTCTTCCTCCCCTTTGGCTTAGCATACTCAGCTACTTTGTCAAGTGTCGTCTGCGCTTCGTCATGCTTCTTATCTTTCCGCAGAGTTTCAGGTATCTTTTCCTCCTTGGTAATAGTCTTTGTCAGCTTGCCCTTTCTCCTTGCAGCATTGATTGCGACCTGCTCCTTTTCTGGCTTGACTACTTCGCCGTTGACCTCTAATGACTCTTCTGCTTCTTCTTCAAGGCGCTCACCAGTTATCCTGTCCTCTTTTTCCTCCACCCGTCCACCTGTGATTTCGCCCTTGACGTGTTTTTCTGCAAGCTCGCTGAACGCGTGCTCGAGCTTGGCAGCATCAAGTCTGATCGACTCAGAAATCGCGCTTACAACCAAAGGAATGTAATATTTGTAGAGGTTAAGCCTGCCTTGGGCCTCCTTCATGCGTAGCTCCTTTCTTATCTGCGCGCTCACCTTGCGATAGAGCTCAGACAGGCAATACTTCATGTGTTTTTTCAGCTCACCTTCTGAGGCTATGCTTTCCTTGCCAGCAGTCTTGTACGGGATCTTGGTAGAGCAAATATGGAAAAAGGTGTGGATTGGCAAAAGTTCTACGGCTCTGTCCGATTTTATCTCGCCATTTGAAAATTGTGCCTTTGCCTCTTTCTTGGTGATCCCCATTTTATTTATCTCAACTTCAGAGACTACTTCCCTTGCTACATCGGATCCTTCATCGTACAGGAGAGGAATCTTGTTTGCAAATCTATAGAGTTTGAACGAGGGTATGTCGCCTCCATATGCTATTCCGCACTCGACAATGGTGGGCCTGTTGTTGATGACACACGTGCGGGATGCATAGGCAACGAGTGCAGGCTTCAATATCTTGGCTGTGATTTGAGGCCGTTGGATTTCTGTGGTAGATGCTTGTTTGGGGACGGTTTCTTTGGTGGTGATAATTGTATATTCAGAAGTCATTCCAGTTGTCAAGATCTGTTCACCAATAGGGCTCAGGTGATCCGTGTTTGCCTGCTGGAAATTGATGTATTTACACACCTTGACAATTTCGATGAGCTCGTTTTCATTGTACTTGTCAGCGGGTTTATTCTCCACTCCTGCTTTAGCAATAATCTCTTTTGCCTTTTCGCTGGACATCTTTTGAAATGAAGTCGACAAGATTCCTTGAAGTGTGGTCTTTTGATTCATAAAATTCATTATCGCCTTCTTGAGCGTCTGGAGATCCATGTCTGCTGGGTGGGGCAAGACTTCTTTGGCAGGCTGCGGCATGACTTCTGTCCTTCTTTCAAACCTGACCTTACCTTCATCGGTTTCATATTCAATAATAGCATAAGGATTGACGATGCTTGTCTGGCTGATGTATTCGTTAATCTTGTTCTTTATATTATTCCTTGTAATTGGAGAAAGTTTTGCATGGAGCACAGCCTCGACTTTAAAGCCTGAGTCTGCCTCTATTTCGCTCTCTTCGCTCTTGATTAGTTTTTTTGCAAGGACTATTGGCTTATTTGTGCTGATATCTGTCCTAAGCGCGAAATAATATTCCAAACCGTCTTCAATCGATTTTGACCATACCTTGAGTGGATGGATGGTATCTTTAGTGGAAAACGCGGCTATCATTTTGAGGCCCACACCGAACAGGCCGCGCTGCTGTTTTTCAACGTACTTGCCAGATGTCAGGAATGAGCATACTGCAATGGGCACCTTGTCCGACGGTATCCCGATACCATTGTCCTGACATGTAATCATCCATAGGTCATTTGATACGTCAAGCAGCTTGAGCGACAGCGATATCCTAGGTAGGATATGGCCTGTCTCGCATGAGTCTAGTGAGTTTTCGATAAGTTCCCTTACAGCCATGTATAGAATACGCTCCGTGGTAAAGCCTGCCAGAGCCGAATTGTCTACAAAGAACTCCGACTCGGCTTTTTTATCGTACCTCACCTTTCCTTTAGGGACTGCTGGCTTTGACTGTGTAGCTGCAACCTCTACAGTAGCCTTTGGGTTCAAAGACAGTCAGACTGTTCGCTAACTCAATTTAACTTTTTATCAAAAATTTGTTGAGTCAATAGATAGTAAAGGTTAATCTAGTTTATGGGGCCACTTGAGATTTCTTATTTCTTTTTAATATTCGATCTTAGATCACCTCTACGTCAAACTGTTGTACCTGAACTTTAGAAAAATTCCAAGCACGTGGCCTAGGCGTTGTTGTCGTTGTCATGAGTAAACTGGTATGGGTTGTTCCTCTGGTTCTGGTTCACGACTGCCAGGGTATTTCTGATGAGATGGTACATACTATCGTGGCATGGACATGCACACATCTTGGTTATAGTAAATGAGTTGACTATTTCTTTAATGATACCCTTGCATAACCCATGATCGTTTTTGATGCAGTCGTCTGATTTGACCACAGATATTTTCCTTCGTATACTGTATTTATAATGAATGGAAATAGTTAAATCAATTTTCTTCCCTTTCCTTGCATGAAGATTTATTCTGAAAGCAGGCCGTGGGGCAGATTTGAGAAGTTCCACGAAAACAGGTCCTGTACCGTCAAATTGATTTATGTCAATGCAAATTCCCGGCTCAGTCTGCAGTACCACAAGAAGCGGTCGGAATTCTGGAAGGTGATTAAGGGCAATGCGAGGGTCGAGATTGATGGAAAAACAATTATCCTCGGAGAGGGTGAGACGATCACGATCCCAAGACAAGCAAGACATAGAGTACTCGCGCTTGACAGCGATTGCATAATACTTGAGATTGCATACGGCAGGTTTGATGAAAACGATATCGTCAGGTTAGAGGATGACTACCAGAGGACCACCACTATGCCAAAGCCCAGAGTAGCGGCTGCCTAGATGATATGCATCTAAATAGTGACATAACCTTCGTCCACAGTAGAGTTTAAAATATGAAGCTAAAGAGAGCGAAGGCTATACGTATACTTTTAGCGAAAAAGAGCATGATGATATCTCTAAAGGCAGCGTGCTTATGCTCGAGATCAGGAAAGACTACGGCAGCTCGAGGAGGTATGAAAATCTATGATGCTACTACTTTAATAATCGGCGGGGAGACCTTTGGCAGTTAACCACCAACAGCTAGTGCTGATCACGAATAGGAAGACTTGAAGTTGAAAGGGCGGGCGGGCAGGTCATAAATGCGGCTTGTAGACACCTTCAAGGCGAGTCTAGATCCACATCTCTTCAGGCTTTACCGCAGATACCTTTATTCAAGATACAAAGCAACCGACGAGCTTGCACAGGCAGAAGTAGTGCATGAGAGGGCAAAAGAACGTCTGCTCAAGATGACAGACAAGTTTAGGCAAAACATGACATATTTTGATCCCGGTGAACAGCTGGCAGTTGAAATCGAAGATCACAGATTGAAAAGCCCAGTTGGGATTGCCGCCGGGTTTGATAAGAACTGCGACGTGCTTAGCCCGACATCGTACGTCTTTGGCTTTCTGAACCCTGGCAGCGTGCTGAAAAACCCCAATTCTGGAAACCCCCAACGGCCTAAGAGCGAGGGCATTGTCAGGATCGTAGTTGACGACGAAAGGAAGGCAATAATCAATGCACAAGGGTACCCCCACAAAGGGCTTGATTATACAATTGCGAATTTAAGAAAATTCATTGAAGGTTCAAGAGGCAATGCCCAGATCCTGCTAAACTTTTCCGGCATTACTGACATCCATACGGAAGATGCGGTGCTTGATTCATGCAAAGAAATTCTAGTTCGATCTGCGCCCTATGTAGACTTTGGGTTTGAAGAAAATAGGACTTCGCCAAACACTGATTTCAATAAGGTGCTACAGACGCCTGAGTTTACAAAAAAAATAATCGACCTTATGAACACACATGTGCCAGGCAAGGTTAAGGCGTCGAAGATATCACCCTATAGCAAGCTGCCACCATCGGATGAGGAAAAGAAATCTAAGCTCAAGTTGATCAAGGTGTTTTATGAACATGGCGGACAGATGGTTACACTAGGCAACACAAGGCCGGTGGACACCAAGTCTACTAGGCTTGGTCAAAATTTTCCAAGAGGAGTAGCCGGCGAAAGTGGTAAGCCGCTTTTTCCGTACATGTTGAAGATGATAGAGGATGTGCACAGAGCATTTCCGGATATGACGATAATTGCCTGCGGTGGCATTTTCTCAGGGGAAGACGCTTGGAAGGCATACGAAAAGGGTGCGACTCTGCTCTCGCTATATACTGCTCTTACCTTCTATGGCTTTGGTGTTGTAAGGGATATACACGAAGCTCTGAAAAGAAAGCTAGGCAGCGAAACCCTGCAGGATTTCATAGAAAAGCGAGACGGGCGTATGCGGTAAATACTAACACAAACCATTGCAAAGTATTGGAAACCTTTTAATGCACCTGTAATCACTTTCCCCTGAAAGGAATAGGGATTTGGAGCATTGGGAAGATATCCTAAAGTAGTTCTTGCGGCAGACCGCACATTGATGTCTCCTTATAGAGGAATCTCACTTGCGTCATTCTTTGGATGTGCCCCTGCACTGGACTTTAACAGAGATCACAATTCGTTTTTGTACTATGTCATGCGCAATCAGGTCACACCAAGAGTTCTTTTTGATTTTATTTGCAATCCTATTGACCACACAAATGGCGTCGCCAATTACGCTCCTTATGGCCTAAGAAAGGTTGAAGCTGCACTCTTGAGGGATGGCTACAAGCCGGAAGACGTCGTGGTTTCTCACCCAGATCACATCGAGAAATTCATTGGACCTGAAACAGAAGTGGTCGGGACCTATGAAATGGATCCGCTTGGCATGGGCCCAGTCACCATGACATTCACCTACGGCCGCAAACAGATGTCCTATGATGAATTTTACAACCGCGAGCTTCACATGAGGATCAATGCCGCCAAGGCAAAGACAGGAAGCAAGGCCAAGGTGATTGCTGGCGCTTCTGGCACTTGGCAGTATAACTATGACCCAGCCAAGATAGAAGAGTATGGCCTCTATGGTATTGTCGAGGGCGATCTAGGAGGTATCGGCCCTGAAATCGACGGAGCAGGAGGTAGGTTCTTTGATGCCCTTATTGCAGGTGAGTGTGACATGGCCAACCCTTTCAAGAAGAGCCAGTTCAAAGTTGAGATTAAAGAGTTTGTCAGAAATGACAGAAAGTTCTACGGCAGGTTCATTCACTACTGGAATGAGCCATCGGTCAGTGAGATTCCAACGATTGTCAACCCCAGCATGCATGGCATGGTTGAGGTTATGCGTGGCTGCGGGCGCGGCTGCAAATTCTGTGATGTAACACTAAGACCACTCAGGTATTACCCGGTTGAAAAAGTACAAAAGGAAATAGAGGTGAACATGAAGTATGGCGGTTTAAAGAATGCTTGGGTGCAAAGCGACGACATTTTCGTCTATGGCCTCAACCCAAGGACAACAAAGAACATGCAGCCAAATAGAGAAGCCTTAGAAGAGCTGTTCAAGGGTATCATGGCAACAGGGATAGAGCATACAAACCCAACCCATGGGACACTTGCCGGTGCAATCGCAGATGAGAGACTCATCCCGAATATATCTGAGATAATTAGAGCCGGCCCCGACAACCACATTGGCATCCAATGTGGCTTCGAGACGGGCAGCATAAGGCTCATTGGCAAGTACGCAGATCGCAAACTCGCCCCATACAAGCCGGAAGAGTGGCACTGGGTGGTCAAGACAGCCATTAAGACACTCAACGAGAACTATTGGGTCCCTGCGTTTACGCTCATCATGGGTCTTGACAATGACGAGACACAGGAGGACAGCTGGGAGACGATCAGGCTCTTACACGAGCTCGAGACTGAGCAGCCAGATAGCATGTTCACCACTACGCCGCTTACCTTTGTGCCTATTGGTCTTCTTGAGAAATCAGAATTTTTTGACATTGGCAATACGATGGACCCGGGGAAGCTGGGCGTCATGTACAAGACTTGGCAGCACAACTTCAAGTATGGTATCCAAAAGTTCATGGGCAAGGTAGGGCGCAACAACCCGATAAAGGACTGGTTCTTCACACAGTTGGCCTCAACTCTTGGAAGCGTGCCGCTCTCTGCGATGGAGAGATTCGCAAGGAAACAGGGCTCAGAGCATGAGCACGCCATTGAAAAGATAAAGGCAAAATACTGGTAAAAGTCCTCAACTTTATTAGAACACAGCCGCATTACAATGCTACAAGATTGATATCATATGATCCGGAACATAGGACGACGACGACGACGGCTTGTTGACAGCTTATTGCAACTGGACACAACATTATCAAGATAGGCTCTAGAAGCAGGAAAAAGTTGACTCATAACTGCAAAACATGTCGAAAAAGATACTGCAAAGGGTTTTGCAGACGCAGTTGCATTTGGAAAAATTACCGTAATTGCAACTCCAAGGAGAGGGACTATAGAAGCAATCATGATGGCAGGGCGAAAGAATTTTGCATAAAGGTCGTTATTGATGTTACAAACCCCATGGACTTTTCGAAAGGAATGCCGTTGACACCTGTCATCGCTCATACAAATTCGGCGGCGAACTGTGCAGCTCATGGTGCGCGACGCATGAGCAGTCAAGGC
>DAINBL010000007.1:7181-12883 GCA_036732945.1 Nitrososphaera sp.
ATGCAATAAGTAAATAAAAAGCAATTTTTGAAATATTCAAAGCTAACGAACTATTTTCCTTTTATTTAATTTTTCTTAATACCTACTTTTATGGTTATAAAAATAATGGATTAGCTTCGCTAATGCCTTTGTCCTCTGCTACCTATTTTCTCCTTGTTGTATCTGGTCCGCCCTCTTCAGTAGTGCCTGTGGTCCTACCGGTAGTCGTTGCTGCTGTTCCTGTTGTTGTGGTACCACCATAGCTGCCCTCTTGCATCCTGCCAACTGTCTCCCTTGTGTTCTGCCCGAAGATCCTTGCAGTATTTGAGGTTATCCTCGAGACTTCCCTAGAATTGTGCCTTGCATAGTTTGTAGTTGCTCTAGTCGCTTCAATTCCTGCAAACATCATGTTAGTTGCCATGCGTGTGCCTGCTGCTACTGAGTCAGTCATTGCACTTATGCTTCTTGCATAGATGTCTGCCATGTCTCTAGGAGATATTCCCATCCAAGACCACCAAGGCTGCATCATACCCATCATCATCCAGTTGTTATTGTTGCTACCGCCGGTTCTCTCTGCAAGTGGACTCCATGCCGACTGCATTGAACTTATTACCTCTTTCTGTGACTCCAAAAAGTTATCTGCAATCTCGCGTGTTGCGTCAGCTGTTTCATTCTGGAAATCTGCAACGGTCTGAGAATATCTGGGAGTCTCTTTCCTTACTTCGTCTATTGCCCTGCGAATGTTGTCTTTTGTTTCATCGATTGACCTGTTGATCGCATCCTGTTGTTGTCTTTGTGAAAATTCTGTACGTTCGCGTTCCTCTCGTCTAGACATGCCATGAGATGGCAGTTAAAGCATATAAACTGATAGTGTTATTCATGATGCAAGGAATGCATCTCTATATTGAAGCCATGAAAAAATCACACTAAAAGCTTAAGATAAGGGAATGTTCCTTTGAAAGAATACGTGAGCCTCAAAGCTCAAAGAGACCCACGTTGATCGCATCCTTGCCAGCTGGTCTCATTGAGGTCAGCTGGCGAGTTTGGTTAGCGGTTCGAAGATGTCATTATTATATGTTTCAGCCATTAACTTCTACCCATATTCACACAAGACAGTTGGATAGGATCAAGCTGAATTGTAGTGCACATGCATGTGCCACATCATCTGTTTAGAACATAACATAGAATGCAGATATGCGCTGATGGCCCTAGTAGAAAAGCGTGAACCTGCTATTTGGGTGTCATGATAATATTACAACATGAACGTAGAGGAGGTTGTTGTTGGACCATTCCATTCATCTACAGCACCGCTTCAAGTCGCTTTATTGGTATTGCAACAACTGAAAGGTAGGTACACACATATTAACCCACAATTTCATAAGGGTTCACGCACCTCCTCTCTTTTCTTCTGCATTTCTGGACAGGGGCGGTCTCGCTATTCTTATTCATTAATACACATGTTGAACAATTGTTCCAACGTAAGAAATTTGAGAGCGCCAACAACAACACAATATTGTTATGGCCGTTCACAGTCGACAAATGGTCGAAGCGGGCCAGAAATTACATAATAAAATCTTATCTGGATATTTTATGAATGCAGAGCCATTCTTTTCCGGTTTTTGGATAGATACGAACATATACTCTCCTAGAGCGTTGATTAGCTAGTTGAATTATGAGTGTCTAAATGATACTCTTTATTTATCAGAAACACCAACTTCTACTATGACATCAGAGATTTTTGGAGAAAAGCAAGAGATTGATAGAAAGCGTCATCATCATATATATGATGACAAGACAATTGAAAGCATGAAGCAATATTTTAAGGTAGAACACGACTCTGATGCTTTATTGAAGTATATAAAAGGGAACAGAATCATTCACGACAATCTAGCTTAACATAGGGTTAGTTTTTTCTTATGCATCGCAGGAACCAGCGTAACTCAGAGTATGTTTGAAATTTGAAGTAATGCATCAAACCTTCAATAGTTGCGTCATCATATTCCAAATGATGATATTTCTGCCTATCATCAGACTGCCATGAAGGCAAGGGTTCATCAGTTGAGTTTGTAGCCAATTAGTAGGGGTCTGACATATATTGTTATAACGAGAATTTAACTAGCACGGATGATTGTACTAGGCCACTATTTTATAACCTTAGATCATAGAAGTGAGTATGATCGTCTTGATGAGCCTGCTAGTACAACAGCCAATGGTTAGGAATTGAAAGATACAAACACTAGGCACATACATTACCTTACAGGGAAGCAACCAAGGCTGTAGGCTCAAAGATACAGACAATATCGACTTACTGCTAGAAGATATTTAATATGAACTATTGATAAAGAAATGACCTGTAACAATTTGAAGGATGATTACATCACCTCTGTTTAATTGCCATGCTGTCCACTACCAAGGTAAATGTCGTACAGAGGAGGACGTTTTGGAGGAGGTAGCCGCTTCGGCGGTCCAAAACCAGTTGAAAGTGGCAAGGAATACGATGTTCAAGTTACCGAGATCAGCCGAAAAGGCGATGGAGTTGCTAGAATTCAAGGATTTATTATTTTTGTGAAAGGTGGAAAGGTAGGGCAGAAAACTAGAGTGAGGGTAACGCACGTAGGGGATAGATTTGCAACGGCTGAAACTATTGATGGCGGAGAGCAACAGCCACCTAAACGAGATCCTGTGATGGAACCCCAGCAAGCAGAACACCAACCAACCGAGCAATCAAAAGATGAAGTCCCTCCCGTAACACTGGTTAATGACAACACTAAAAACGAACCGAATGATGGTATTGTTAGTCCTCCAGTCAGCGAGGAAGAAAAGCCGAAACTGCAGGACTATACAAGCCCAGAAGGAGAAGAGATTAAACCCGAAGAACAACCTCCAACAGGCTGATAGAACCAATGTAACTAGCTTGAAAATGTGACTTTACGCCGCAAAAGATACACGTATATCTTTGCAGAAATAACAACTATTCATTATAGACAATTACATACTACGGGTTAGCAAAGAAAGAAGTTTAGCGTAAGTATCAGAAGTGACTCTAAGACAACTGTCGAGCAGCTATGCAGAATATCGAATAGAAATGTACTACTGCAGGAGATATATACGGCAATAAAAAAAGCTCTTAGAAAAAGATGTTTTACATGATAACATTCTTCAACACCCAGACATGGGAATTAACATTGCAGGCTTGCTGCTTGAGCAGAAGAAGAGAATAGAGGAAGAAAAAGTCTTGATTATCAATATTATATATAATACTACTACAACTGGATTTTATACAGTACCGCCTGATAACTGCATAACTATATTACATGAGTTCCATATATGGAACTGATTGGGCGAGCAGTTGACGCCACAAAAGTTCACCAATGTCGATGGTCATACCATAAGGTATCTCGACTATGGGCCGCCTGATGGCAAGATTCTGATTCTTTTGCATGGCATTGGTGCTTCTGCCGAAAGGTGGTCTCGCGTAACTCCGGCTCTGTCAAAGTACTTTCACGTAATAATTCCTGATATTATTGGATTTGGCTACAGCGACAAACCCGCCTTGGAGTACACGATGGATTTCTTCGTTGACTTTTTCAAAGTATTCCTTGACAACCTTAGCATATCTAAGGCGAATATCATCGCATCGTCATTTGGCGGTCACATCGCCACCGAATTTGCCATCAGGTTCAACCGCATGGTCGAAAAGTTAGTTCTGGTGTCGCCGGCAGGTATGATGAAGACATCGACTCCGACCCTTGACAGATATATCATGGCTGCCCTGTACCCGGTGTACGAGCATGTCTATGAGGCCTTCAGGGAAATGGCCTACGACTCTGATGCCGTCAACGAAGAGATAGTGATGGACTTTGTGAATAGAATGAGGCTTACTAATGCAAAGTATGCCTTTATGTCCACTGTGCTTGGCATAAGATATGCGCCCAAGCTCAACGGCAGGCTTTCCAATATAATTGCTCCAACTCTTCTTGTGTGGGGAGAACAGGATAGGATGATACCATTACAGTACGCCAGAGAATATGAGGAAATACCTAAAAGCGAGCTTGTAGTGATAAGGAACTGCGGTCACGCACCATATGTCGAAAAGCCTATGGCCTTTAAGAAAATCGTCTTGAAGTTCCTTGTGGGCAGCGAGCAGTAATCAGGTTTCCTTTTGCACGGCTCCTTTGCGTCGCCGCTCTATCGGTACCACAATCACCTGCACAAGATCTCCATCTTCGATGTTGAGTGCCTGCCTTTCCGCCTCGGGAATAGAAATCCTGCCTCCGCTCTGTACTGTAGTCTTGAACATTGCATTATGGAATGTCAAACTTTGGAGAACTGCAAAGTAGTTCTGCATGGCATCTTGCTGAATGTTAGAAAACTGCCTGATAAAGTCCTTCTGTGCATCACTTCCCTTTGTAATCGCTTTTTTGAAAGCTTCCATAGGATCCGTGGAATCGCTAGAACTCATACGCATTAGAAAAACACAAGTATCATTTATTTAACGTTACCTAGGCGGCTTATCCCCCGTAAAACAAAATTGCTTGTGCTGATAGCTACAAAATCCAGAGAGAACAGTGCAGAGATAATACCATGACGGAGCAATTTATACTGTTGAGCCATTTTTGGCCAACATTAAAATCAGTTCTACTTGAAAAAGTTCAATAAGAACATCGAGCTTATATATCAGAATTGCAGACGCTCTTCTCTAGCTTTAATCCTGTCATCAGCATAAACAGTGGACAAGTCTTTCTTTGGGAAAAACACAAGAATTCATGGTATGGCATACATGGCGATCAAGTTATCAGGTTCACACAGTCTGATGAGTGTATTGAGTTTTCTTCCTTCCCGGAAGATAAATCCTGCGACCAAAAAATATTCAGGTTGGACGACGATATCAAGGAGATATTTGAACAAATATCACATGATCCACTTATAGGTAGACTCGCCAAGGCATATCCTGGCCTCCGCCTCATAAGGCAGGAGCCTCACCAGTGTATATTCTCATTTGTTTGTGCAAGCAATACCAACATACCTATGATTCGAAAGATGCTCTATAATATGGCAAGAAAGTTTGGTAGGCGCACCAAAGTTGATGGAATAGACTTCTTTACATTCCCTTCCGCTGCAGAAATCAACAAGGCAACTGTAGATGAGCTACGGGGCTGCGGCCTTGGATACAGGACAAAGGCGATAAAGGCGGCAGCTGATGCCATAGCAAGTGGACAACTCGACTTTGATTCATTAAAAAAATCAAGCTATTACGAATCAAAAAAAGAATTGCTGCAGGTCTATGGAATCGGAAACAAGATAGCTGACTGCGTGCTTTTATTTTCACTTGAAAAGCTTGACGCATTCCCAATCGATGTGTGGATTGCAAGAGCGCTTTCCAGCTATTATAGTTGGCTTCACAAAATCAAATTCCAGGATAAGATTGCTCCTCATCAGTATGAGCAGCTGTCGGATGGTGCAAGAAAGTATTTTGGTAAATATGCAGGATATGCTCAGCAGTATCTTTACTATCACACAAGACAGGTTGCAGGTAAAAAGTGGTGATAAATACTTGATAACTATCGTTACAAATGCTGAATAGCAATGTTGGCTCATCGGACTCTTATTATGGCAAGACCGCTAAGAATGCTTGATTGGGTAGTTATTGCAGTCCTTGTGATAGTGGCTGCTATACTAATATACGTGCTTTGGCCGCTTGTAGTAGCAATAGCAATAATTGC
>DAINBL010000007.1:12983-16728 GCA_036732945.1 Nitrososphaera sp.
GTGAAGTCATGTTAAGTGAATTCTGTTGCAAGCGAGATGCTTACCACTACACACCTCTATTTCTCGATCATGATCAATGCATTATAATGTCCGCGCATGCAAGTGTGTCTGTCTGTCCGTATCATTCCTAGAGACATTCAAAGTAGAATGGATGAACGCAGTTCTAGGATCTGAAAGTTACGCTATCTAGTTGTTCGACTAACGAAGTTATACGCTCAATTGGAACCTTTTGCAACATCGATGTGTATCATTTGTATGTTTGGGGTATGGTTATGTTTTTCTTGCATTGTCCATTGATGTTATATTTTTAGATATTGTCGTATTGGCGGTTGTGTAGTGTTATTGTTTGTCCTCATATTCTCAGTCATGCGTAATTGGTCATTCTGCATTTGGTTGGCTTTTGTTGTTTTTCCAGTGTCAAAGATCAAAAAGTAGCAGCAATAGAATGCCTCAAAAAATGTTGTCCCCTTCTTTTACCCTCATATCCTTTATTCCAGTCGTGTTTTCTGCTCCGATTGTTGTTGTAGCATTCCAGGCGATTGTTGGTACAAGACCAAAGGAGTGTAGTGAAAGTCCAAAAAACCAGCACTAGCAGTACCACTTAGGTGCTTCTTCGCTGCAAGGATCGTGCACAAATAATCTAAACAATTATACCTATCAACACAGGAAAAAGGCGCGCCTAGCAAGTATTATGGGCTAGAATGAGGTAGATTTCAAAATTGCTGAGCTACTGTGTTAGATCTATAATGCTTCTTCTGATGATAAGCTTGGCTCCCGGTGAAACGTCATACTGCTCTAGAATTATGTCAGGGTCCTTGATCAGCTCGTTTCTGAATTCTGGCTCGCTGGCTGCCTTGAGCAGAACTTCGCTTATAATCTCAGCTTCCTTTTGCTGTTGAGACTCCAAGGATATCAGCACCAAACCGAAAGCTTGTATATAATCTTAATGCATGATTCCTATATAACTTAAATGAAAAAGAAAGTATAACAACCGTGTCTGAGCCATATGCGCATGATGGAAGTACTGGCTGCAAGCAGGAACAATCACGCCTGTAACTGTCATAAGATCAGATACACGTGTGCAGGCCCTAGCTTCTTAGGCTTGACAGTCACTTGCCACAGGTATTGATTGGAGCGTCACTGGACTAGTTTTCGTTTATTGTCCCAAAAAATGGTCAGAACCTTAGCATCATATGCAGCACACCATCTCTAATGGGAGGAATGTATGGTTCTCTAATGTACGTTTCTCTAACGCCCATGATAGAGCTGACGCTAGTCAGCCACTGGGATGAATCGCTGAGGGGTAAAACAGCAGAGAGTATTTCAGGCACCAACCCCAAGGAGATAGGATCTAAGATAGCGTGATTCCATGTCTGAGTTGTAGAGTCTTGAGATTTCTTGCATTTCTGTTATCTTAGACATATCGTTCTATAAGCGAGATCCCGTAGCCTTTTCAAAGCTTCACCTCGTCGATAGAAATCCACCGGGAGCGCTCATACTGAAAGTAATTACTAAGATCAATAATTATGTACATCTGTTTTACTAATGCGATTGGGCATATGTTCTGACAGCAAAAGCATTCACTGGCGAATTCAACACGTTTTTGCAACTATAGAGAGGGCGAGCAGGAAAAAAAGAAGAAGATAGGAATACCTGTGTCCTATCCAGTTACATATGCCCTTTCGCCATGCTGTACAAGGTCAAGACCGACCTCTTCTTCCTTTGGAGTGACCCTTATGCCACCGGGCCATACTAGATCCATTATCTTGATAATGACTGCAGTGATTCCCATCGCCCATGCAAGTGCAGCAAATGCGCCTACCGCATTTTCGTACAATTGAGCAGGGTTGCCAAAGGCAAGGCCATTGTCTCCCCATGGTGTGAACCGCACTTCTGCAAAGATGCCTGTCATCAGAGCGCCTGCAAGACCACCAATGCCGTGTACGCCCCATGTGTCAAGTGCATCATCCCATTTCCTCCTATTCTTGAACGCAACTGCCGCGTAGCAGGCAATTGACGCCACGATGCCTATGATTATTGAGGACATTGGTGACACAAAGCCAGACGCCGGCGTGATGGCTACAAGCCCAGCTACTGCACCAGAAGCTGCACCAACTGTCGAAGGCCTTCCGGTGTGCGCCCATGATATCAGAGCCCAAGTTACTGCCGCCATGCCTGTAGCAATTTGCGTTGCAACGAATGCACTTGTAGCGTTTGTGGCCGCCGCTCCTGCAGAACCTGCGTTGAAACCGAACCAGCCTGTCCACAGAAGAGCTGCACCTAATACAACAAGTGATATGTTGTGTGGCTCCATCGGGATCTTACCATATCCCAACCTGCGTCCAAGCATGAGAGCGATCACAAGACCGGACCAACCAGAGGTGATATGGATGACCGTTCCGCCTGCAAAGTCAAGTGATCCCAGACAGCCTGTCCATCCAAAGCCACAATATCCAGGGTTCATTCCATAGTTATCAGGTCCAGTGATCTCCCATGTCCAATGTGCCGCAAAGTCATAAACGAATGTTGCCCAGATGACTATGAATATTACGAATGCACTGAATTTCATCCTCTCAGCCACTGCTGCTACGATTAGTGCAGGTGTAATGATAGCGAACATCATCTGGAATATCATGTATGTCTGGTGAGGTATGGTTGTACCGTCTATACCACCGTATGCAATTGAGGGTACATCATGAAGCACGTACTGCAGGCCTGCCCAATCGAGGGTTCCTATGAATCCATATCCTCCCGCATCAGGTCCAAAGGCCAGACTGTATCCCCAGAGCGCCCACTGCACTGCAATAATCCCGGTAGTAATGAACACCATATGAAGTGTGTTGACAGCATTCTTTTGTCTCGATAGACCACCATAGAACATCGCCAACCCTGCAGGGGTCATCATAAGCACCAGTGCAGAGGATGTCAACATCCATGCGTTGTCTCCGTGGTCTATCTCACAGGGAACAAGCTCTGCTTGCCCAGTATCATTATTTGTTTGTGTCACATAGCTTCCGTCCTCATTTGTCTCGAAGCAGGAATACACTACTGCCGGGTCGCCCTCTGTATAGGCAAGTGCAGTGCCAGAGAAATTAACGGTCGCCAGCGCCGCTATTATAGCAGCTAGACCCAGAAAACTGATTTTTCTATCAAGAATACTCTTCGTTTTACCGTCCATCACAGGAATGAAGGCTGGAAAGTTTGAATAAAAGCATTTATCTTAATTTTTGTTAACTCAAATATATTTTGGTTCATTATAAAAGGGAAAATAATAACTCAAAAGGAAAATTTTATGATAAGGTACTTTTTATTAGATCTGCAATCGCGACTTCCATGATTGACATAAATATGTGCCAGCCACTTGAGAAGACAATAATTGGCCGCCGATATCAATTCCTTGATTCAGGATTGGAAAAGTAGCGTCGTCACTTACATCACATCATCTGATGATACCGACAGGCTGGCCGAATATGCTCTGCACCTAGCAAGGATACTTGCTTACCCTAACCTCGATGTCCCTGCGCTCTTGTCCTCGGTAGATGCAATGGGACAGGACGTAGCTCGGACACTTAAAAAGGGCGCTAATATGCCCCCGCGACCAACCCAGATAATAGAAAAGATAAATGACCATCTCTTTAACGTGCAAAAATTCAAGCCGAATACAGATGACTATTACAATCCACTCAATAGCTACCTCAACGTAGTAGTCGAACGCAAAAGAGGGATCCCTATTACACTTTGCATA